>NZ_JACARZ010000060.1:0-22657 GCF_013386315.1 Pseudomonas sp. P7779
GACCAGCCCCGCCAGGGCCCCGCTGGCCTACCAACCCCGTCGCCCCGGCTCGCCCTGTGAACCGGGGTGACAGACCTTCTATGCATATTCCTAAAAGTTAGTTTATTAAAAAATTTAACACGCTTAGGGTATATGCACCGGACCACCGGACATTCCTGATTTTTTTATCTTTTCAACGGATGTGAGGTAGGTATGGTCAAAATTACCCCGGTGCGTAACGCCAGGGCATTGCGTGCAGCCAAGGAGCGGCGCTGATGTCTAACTTGGCACAAACACCCCCCCAGAGTGATCTGGACGTTGCCCCGCTGTTGTTGCCCGCCAAAGTGCTGCGCAACGACGCCGAGGCCCTGAGCGCCGCCCACGAGCTGGCACAGGCCGCGCGCCTGCAAGCGGCCAGGCGCGATCAGCAACGCAAACTGCCCTGGGCTGAAATCGAACACTTCACCCGCAGCGGCCTGGGCAGTATTTCCATTCCCCGTGAGTACGGCGGCCCGCAGGTGTCCTTCGTGACCCTGGCCGAGGTGTTCGCGATCATCAGCGCGGCCGACCCGGCGCTGGGGCAAATCCCGCAGAACCATTTCGGCATCCTGCACGTGCTGCAAGGTGCGGCCAGCGAGCGCCAGAAAAAGCAGCTGTTTCAGAGCGTGCTGGACGGCTGGCGCATCGGCAACGGCGGCCCGGAACGCGGTACCAAAAACACCCTGGACCTCAAGTCACGCATCACCGCCGAAGGTGACGGCTACGTCGTCAGTGGCCAGAAGTTCTACTCCACTGGCGCGCTGTTCGCCCATTGGGTGGCGGTCAAGGCCTTGAACGATGACGGCAAAGTCGTCATGGCGTTCGTGCGCCGTGGCACCGAAGGCCTGCGTATCGTCGATGACTGGTCAGGCTTTGGCCAACGCACCACCGCCAGCGGCACAGTGCTGCTGGATCAAGTGGCGGTGGACGCCGAACTGGTGGTGGAAACCTGGCGACTCGGCGAAACACCGGGCATCCAGGGAGCAGTCTCGCAATTGATCCAGGCGGCCATCGACGCCGGCATCGCCCGTGGCGCGATCGACGACACCATCAGCTTTGTACGCGAACGCTCGCGGCCATGGATCGACGCCAAGGTCGAACGGGCCAGCGATGACCTGTATGTGATCGCCGATATCGGCAAGCTGAAGATCGAACTGCACGCCGCTGAAGCCCTGCTGCGCAAGGCCGGCCAGGTACTGGACCAAGTCAGCGCCGAGCCGATCACCGCGCAGTCCGCCGCACGCGCCTCGATTGCCGTAGCCGAAGCCAAGGTGCTGACCACCGAGATTTCCCTGCTCGCCAGCGAAAAGCTGTTCGAGCTGGCCGGCAGCCGCGCGACCCTCGCCGAATTCAACCTCGACCGCCACTGGCGCAACGCCCGGGTGCACACCCTGCACGACCCGGTGCGCTGGAAGTACCACGCGGTGGGCGCTTACCACCTCAACGGCACTTTGCCTGCCCGACATTCCTGGATTTAACCGACCAGACCTCTGGAGAATACGCATGACCCTTTCTCATCACGTCGCGGTTATTACCAGCGATGAACAAGCCCTCATTGTCGCCAGCGACCTGGCCGAAGACTTCCGCCGCGACAGCGCCTTGCGTGACCGTGAACGCCGCCTGCCCTTGCCTGAGCTGGACGTGTTTTCCCGCTCCGGCCTGTGGGGCATCAGCGTACCCAAGGAGTTCGGCGGTGCCGGCGTTTCCAACGTCACCCTGGCCAAGGTCACGGCACTGATTGCCCAGGCGGATGCGTCCCTGGGGCAGATCCCGCAAAACCATTTTTATGCCCTCGAAGTGCTTCGGGTGAACGGCAGCCCGGCGCAGCAAAAACGCCTGTACGCCGAAGTGCTCGCCGGCCAGCGCTTCGGCAATGCGCTGGCAGAACTGGGCACCAAGACCGCCCACGACCGCATCACCAAGATCACCCGCGACGGTGACGGTTTCCGTATCACCGGCCGCAAGTTCTACTCGACCGGCGCGATCTACGCCCAACGTATTCCCACGTCCGTGGTGGACGAAAACGGTGTGCAGCAACTGGCCTTTGTCACCCGTGACAGCGAGGGCCTGAGCGTGATCGACGACTGGAGCGGCTTCGGCCAGCGCACCACCGGCAGCGGTTCGGTGGTGTTCGATAACGTGTGGGTCGCGGCCCAGGACGTGATCCCGTTCCAGAGTGCCTTCGAACGCCCGACCACTGTCGGCCCGCTGGCGCAGATCCTTCACGCCGCCATCGACACCGGTATCGCCCGCGCTGCCTATGAGGATGCGCTGCACTTCGTGCGCACCAAGACCCGGCCGTGGATCGACGCCACCAGCGACAAGGCCACCGAAGATCCGCTGACCCTGAAAAGCTTCGGCCACTTGAGCATCCGCCTGCACGCCACCGAAGCCCTGCTGGAACGCTCAGGCGAATTCCTCGACCGCGCCCAGGCCGACAGCAATGCCGACACCGTCGCGGCCGCATCCATCGCGGTCGCCGAAGTGCGCGCCCTCAGCACCGAGATTTCCCTGGCGGCCGGCAGTACCCTGTTCGAACTTGCCGGAAGCCAGGCGACCCTCGCCGAACACGGCCTGGACCGCCACTGGCGCAACGCCCGGGTACACACCCTGCACGACCCGGTGCGCTGGAAGTACCACGCCGTGGGCAATTACTACCTCAACGATGAAAACCCGCCACTGCGGGGGACTATCTGATGGCGAAGAAAAAGATCCTGCTCAATGCCTTCAACATGAACTGCATCGGGCACATCAACCACGGCCTGTGGACCCATCCACGGGACAACTCGACCCAGTACAAAACCATCGAGTACTGGACCGAACTGGCGCAATTGCTGGAACGCGGACTGTTCGACGGGCTGTTCATCGCCGACATCGTCGGCGTGTATGACGTCTACCAGAACTCGGTGGACGTGCCGCTCAAGGAAGCGATCCAGCTGCCGGTCAACGACCCGTTGCTGCTGGTCTCGGCCATGGCGGCGGTGACCAAAAACCTTGGCTTTGGCCTGACCGCCAACCTCACCTACGAACCGCCGTATCTGTTCGCCCGGCGCATGTCGACCCTCGACCACCTGAGCCGTGGCCGGGTGGGCTGGAACATCGTCACCGGCTACCTCGACAGCGCCGCCAAGGCCATGGGCCTGACCGAGCAGGTCGAGCACGACCGGCGCTACGACCAGGCCGACGAATACCTGGAGGTGCTCTACAAACTCTGGGAAGGCAGCTGGGAAAACGACGCGGTGATCAACGATCCGCAGGCGCGGGTGTATGCCCAGCCGGATAAGGTGCACAAGGTCGAGCACAAGGGCGAGTTCTATCAGGTGGAGGGTTATCACCTGTGCGAGCCGTCGCCGCAACGCACGCCGGTGCTGTTCCAGGCGGGCAGCTCCGACCGTGGGCTGCTGTTTGCCGGGCGCCACGCCGAGTGCGTGTTCATCAGCGGGCAGAACAAGGCCTCGACCAAGATCCAGGTGGACAAGGTGCGCGCCAGCGCCGTGGAAGCCGGGCGCAACCCAGACGATATCAAGGTGTTCATGGGCCTGAACGTGATTGTCGGCGCCACCGAAGAAGCTGCGTGGGCCAAGCACGCCGAGTACCTGAGCTACGCCAGTGCGGAAGCCGGCGTGGCGCATTTCTCGGCATCCACGGCGATTGATTTTTCACAGTACGAAATCGACGAACCGATCCAGTACGTGAAGAGCAACGCCATCCAGTCCGCGACCAAGAACCTGCAGAACAATGACTGGACCCGGCGCAAGTTGCTTGAGCAACACGCTCTTGGCGGGCGCTACATCACCCTGGTGGGTTCGCCGGCACAGGTGGCGGATGAACTTGAATCATGGATCAGCGAAACCGGCCTGGATGGCTTCAACCTGACGCGCATCGTCACCCCGGAAAGCTACGTCGACTTCATCGAACTGGTGGTGCCGGAGCTGCAGCGCCGGGGCTCGTACAAGACCGCGTATGAGACCGGGACGTTGCGGGAGAAAGTCTTCCACCACTCGGCGCACTTACCTGAACAACACACCGGCTCCACCTACCGCCACTGAACCAAAATGTGGGAGCGGGCTTGCTCGCGAAAGCGCTGTATCAGTCGCCGGATGCATTCACTGACACACCGCTTTCGCGAGCAAGCCCGCTCCCACCTTGACCGAGTTGTTTGCACTCACACCTTATGACTGGAAATCCACTATGAAAAAAACATTGCTCAGCCACCCAGTCAAAGCACTGGCGCTCGCCCTCGGATTGTTCAGCTCGGCGGTATTCGCCGCTGACGCACCGTTGAAAGTCGGCACCACCGCCGCCTTCGCCATTCCACTGGAGGCCGCCGTCGAAGAGGCCGGCAAACAGGGTTTGAAAGTCGAACTGGTGGAATTCACCGACTGGATCGCACCCAACGTCAGCCTGGCAGCCGGCGATATCGACGTGAACTACTTCCAGCACATCCCGTTTTTGGAAAACGCCAAGGCCGCTGCGGGCTTTGACCTGGTGCCGTACGCGCCGGGCATCATCAACAACGTCGGGCTGTATTCGAAGAAGTACAAGAGCATCAACGACCTGCCCCAGGGCGCCAGCGTGGCGATTGCCAACGACCCGATCAACAGTGGTCGCGGCCTGCAACTGCTGGCCAAGGCCGGCTTGATCACGCTCAAGCCGGGCGTGGGCTACAAGGCCACTGAAGAAGACATCGTCACCAACCCGAAGAAGATCAAGATCCTGCAAGTGGAGGCGGTGCAACTGGTGCGCGCTTATGACGACGCCGACCTGGTGCAGGGCTACCCGGCGTATATCCGCCTGTCCAAGACCTTCGATGCCGAGTCGGCGCTGCTGTTCGACGGCCTCGACCATCCGGAATATGTGATCCAGTTCGTGGTCCAGCCTAAGAGCAAAACCGACCCGCGGGTGATCAAGTTCGTCGACATCTACCAGCACTCGCCGGTGGTGCGCGCCGCGTTGGATAAATCCCTTGGCAAGCTCTACCAAGTCGGCTGGGAAGATAAAAAATGACCGCCGCCCACTCTCAACTGCGCGACCTGGGCTTGCCGCCCAGGGACGCCGAGCAGACAGAACTGCACCCGGACCTGAACCGCGCGCACGTGCGCTTTATCAACCTGGGCAAGACCTATGACGGCCAATCCGTGCCCGCCCTGCAAGGCATCGACCTGGCGATCCAGCGCGGCGAAGTCTTCGGCATCATCGGCCGCAGCGGCGCCGGCAAGTCGTCGCTGATCCGCACCATCAACCGCCTGGAACAACCGAGCAGCGGCCGGGTATTGATTGACCAGGTGGACATCGGCGACTTCGACGAAGACCGCCTGGTCGCCCTGCGCCGACGCATCGGCATGATCTTCCAGCACTTCAACCTGATGTCGGCCAAGACCGTATGGCAGAACGTCGAACTGCCGTTGAAAGTCGCAGGCGTGCCCAAGGAGCAGCGCGAGAAGAAGGTGCGTGAACTGCTGGAATTGGTCGGTTTGCAGGATAAGCACCAGGCTTACCCGGCCCAGCTGTCCGGCGGGCAGAAACAGCGGGTGGGCATCGCCCGCTCACTGGTGCATGACCCACAGATTCTGTTGTGCGACGAAGCCACTTCGGCGCTCGACCCTGAGACCACGCAATCCATCCTCGGCCTGCTGCGGGAGATCAACAAACGCCTGGGCCTGACCATCGTGCTGATCACCCACGAAATGGCCGTAATTCGCGAAATCTGCGACCGCGTGGTGGTGCTGGAACACGGCCATGTGGTCGAGCAAGGTCCGGTGTGGGAAGTGTTCGGCAACCCGCAGCATGAGGTCAGTAAAACCCTGCTGGCGCCGCTGCAACATGGCCTGCCTGAAGAGTTGCAAAGCCGCCTGCAGGCCAATCCGACCTCAAAGGACGCCGCCGTGGTGCTGCGCTTGCAACTGACTGGCAGTGCCGAAGACGAACCCGATCTTGCTGCGTTGTTCAGCGCCCTCGGCGGGCGCGTGCGCTTGCTGCAAGGCGGTGTGGAACGCATCCAGGGCCACGCCTTGGGGCAATTGCTGCTGGCGGTGAGCGGCTCGTCCCTGACCGCCGAAGAACTGCGCAGCCGCGCCGGGCGCTGGGCACAACAGGTGGAGGTGCTGGGCTATGTGGTTTGATCGTTTATTGCAGGGCGCCATCGACACACTGTTGATGGTCGGAGTGTCGTCGTTGATTGCATTGCTGGTGGGGATTCCGCTGGCGGTGTTCCTGGTGACCAGCGACAAGGGCGGCATCTATCAGGCGCCTGCCTTGAATCGGGTGCTGGGGGCGTTCGTTAACCTGTTCCGCTCGATCCCGTTTTTGATTTTGATGGTGGCGCTGATTCCGTTCAC
Source organism: Pseudomonas sp. P7779 (assembly GCF_013386315.1). NCBI lineage: Bacteria > Pseudomonadati > Pseudomonadota > Gammaproteobacteria > Pseudomonadales > Pseudomonadaceae > Pseudomonas > Pseudomonas sp. P7779. Next base: position 6,357 of record NZ_JACARZ010000060.1, read on the forward strand.
CCGGTTGATCGTCGGCACCACCTATGGCGTGTGGGCGGCGGTGGTGCCGTTGACCATCGCGGCCACGCCGTTCTTCGCGCGGATCGCCGAAGTCAGCTTGCGCGAAGTCGACCACGGCTTGATCGAAGCGGCGCAAGCCATGGGTTGCCGGCGCTGGCATATCGTCTGGCATGTGCTGCTGCCGGAGGCGCTGCCGGGGATTGTCGGCGGGTTCACGATTACCCTGGTGACGATGATCAACTCCTCGGCCATGGCCGGGGCAATTGGCGCCGGTGGGCTGGGGGATATTGCCTATCGCTATGGCTATCAGCGTTTTGACACGCAGATCATGCTCACCGTGATTGTGCTGCTGGTGATCCTGGTAGCCGTGATTCAGTTGGGCGGCGATCGGTTGGCCAGGGTTCTGAACAAGAGGTGAGGTATAGTCGGGCCATCTCAGCGCCCGGTATAACCTGCCATGAAACTCGCCCCCGACGACCTCGACCAGATCACCTCCACCACCCTTGGCCACTACAACAAAGTGGCCGAGGATTTTCGTGAAGGCACCCGCGATCACGATGTGAGCCAGAACATTGATGCGTTGCTGCGGCATATCCAGGGCGACGCACCGTTTACCGTGCTGGATTTCGGCTGCGGGCCGGGGCGGGATTTGCAGACGTTTACCCGCATGGGCCACATCGCGGTGGGGCTCGATGGTTCGGAGCGCTTTGCACAGATGGCCCGGGAAGACAGCGGCTGTGAAGTGCTGCAACAGGACTTCCTGAAGCTGGATTTGCCAGCCGGCCGTTTCGACGGGATCTTCGCCAATGCGGTGCTGTTTCATATTCCCAAGCAGGAACTGCCGCGCATTCTTGGGCAGTTGCATGGGGCGTTGAAGGTCGGTGGAGTGTTGTTCAGCTCAAACCCTCGGGGTGAAAACCAGGAGGGCTGGAATGGGCCGCGGTATGGCTCGTATCACGACTTGCAGGCCTGGCAGGAATTGCTGACGGCTGCGGGGTTTGTGGAGTTGGAGCATTACTACCGGCCAGCGGGATTGCCTCGGGAACAACAGCCGTGGCTGGCGAGTGTGTGGCGCAAGCTGTAGGTCTTTGTTGTTTGGGCTTACGCCTTCGCGAGCAAGCCCGCTCCCACATTTTGGAATGCATTTCCCTGTGGGAGCGGGCTTGCTCGCGAAGGACTCACAGCCGCCACTCATCCACCTGATACACCACAGCCTGGGCGCCAGGCACAAAAGCCGTAATACGCCCCTCAGCAAAATTCGCCACCAACCGCGTTCCATCGGCAAACGTGGTCTGCTGCACCTGTTTATCTTCGGTCAGCCAGCGAAAATCGGTCATCGCCTGAGTCGCCAACCGTTCATGCAGCGGCCGGAAGAACGCGTCCTGGCGCTGAATCACCGGCAAGCGCTGCTTCACCGTCGCCGCACTCAGGTGATACAGCGGCGGCACGTTGTAGAGCAGTTGCGTCAGCTCGTTTTCGGCCCGCACGTTGCTCAGTTTCAGGCTGTCGAACAGCCAATGGTGGGTGGTGATCACCGAGCCATGGAACACCGCCTGATACAGCGGCAGGCGCATCGTCGGGTCAAAGTAGACCGTGCGAAACGGCTCTTTCAACGGCACCGACTTGAAGAACACCGCCGGCTGTTCCGGCGGGTACCAAGCCCCGACGTAATACGGCGACTGCTTGTCCTTGGTCATCTCACGATCACCCCAGCCCAGCACCGGCGTTTGCATGCCGTGGGCAAACAGGATGCCTCGGGCGGTGATCGCGTTGCCGTCCTCGGAACCTGCCGGCAACTTCAGCGCCGTATTGATCCAGCGGGCCGCATCGATATTGCCTTCGGCATTTTGTGCCTGGGTCATGCTCGCACCCGTGCGATAGCTGTCGAACAACATACTGGTGGCATAGGCGTCGAGGAACCAGGCGTTGAACCCGGACTTGGCCTGCACCGCCTTGATCCGCGCCTCCAGCAACGGCCGCACGCAGCGCGGGTCGGTGTAGTGGCCGGACTTCTGGAAGCCGGTCTTCAACTGGCCGCCCTTCAACACGATTGCGCACTCGCCGTAGGCCTTGCTGCCCAGGTGCGCGGTGGTCCAGTCGGGATTTTCGGTGGCAGACAGTGCCGTTTCATAAGAGTCGTAGGGCGCCATCAAGTAACCGGCGTCGACCCCGGTCTTCACCGCCTCAGGATGCCAGAGCCCGCCTTCCCAGCCTTCGCCCTGGGTCACCAGCAGGCGCTTGAGACCGGCGCCTTTCAGCGCGTTGGTGACGGACAAGGTGTTGCCCCAAGTCTCAGGCGTGGCGCTCAAGGCACCGGCAAAAGCCACGGCCAACTCGCGACGCAACGCACCATAGCCATCAGCGAGTTGGGTCATATTCGGCTCGGTGGAGGGCTGCCAGCCCTGCCGGGCCTTTGTGTTGATCGCCGCATTCAGGCCGCGCAGCAGGACAGCCTGCTCATACGGTTGCTTGACCTGTCGAACCTGCGCAGCCTCTTTGTCCAGCAAGCCATTCAACTCCGCCGCCAAGCCTTTGCCACTGCGCAGCAGTTTGAGCAACTGCTGCCAGTCCCGCACATCACCCAAGCTCAGCAGGTCATTGCCCCACAGGTAGATATGGCTGGCGCCCAGCAGCTTTTCCGCTTCCGGGGTTTGCCGCAACTTGTCCGCCAACGGTTCAAACAGCCCCTGCTCCACCAGCCACTGGTGATAACGCTTGGCGCCGGCCAGCGGGTCGCTTTCGCCCAGGTGCAACAGCACGGTCATCGGCGCCGCTGGGTCCAGTGTGGTGAACTCATGGGAGGCGGACAACGCCAGTCCTTTGCCGTCGGCCTGCCAGTGCAGACGGTTGTTGTAAGGATTGGTCATCAGCCAGTTGAGGGTAAACGCGCCGTGATCCACGCCCCACAGCGGCAAGCTGAGGTCCTGGGTGGTGTTGACGTCGCCCTGCTCCAGCAGGAAGTCCTGCCACACACCATTGCCCGCCGGCACGTAATGCCCTTCGGCCAGGGGCCAGATCAGGCCCTTGCCCATGGCGCTGGCGGGTTGGCGCAGGATCGCCAACTCACCGGCATCACGGGCGGTAATCGTCAGGGCAAGATCCCGTTGCTCGAGGGTGGCGCTCAGGCGATAGGCGCCATCGTCCCATTGCCAACTGGCCTGACGGGTGCTTTGGGAGAGCTGGTTGACCCTGTGCGCAGGGCCTCCGCTTGAAGCCTGCACGGCGGTCTTGTCGCTGGGGAAAACGTGGATCGCAAGGGTCGCCGGGTCGATCTCAACCCGCCACAGGGCGTTCTCCAGCACCGTGCCGGCAAGGGCCACGGGCGACAGTAACAAGCTACAAACCAGCAGGAAACAACGCATGGGGCAGGCCTTGGCAAAGGATCAGGCCCGGAGGGTAAAACAATTGATCGGGTGCGAAGGGCAAAAAAATGTTTCAGGGAACATTCCCACGTCCGTGTAGGAATGTCACCGCTGTGGCCGTCAGGCTTGTTCTTTCTTCGGCTCGCGAATCTTGTACCAGGCCACGTACAGCGCCGGCAGGAACAGCAGCGTGAGCAAGGTGGCGATGATGATCCCGCCGATCATCGCGTAGGCCATCGGGCCCCAGAACACTTCACGGGCGATAGGGATCATGCCCAGGCTGGCCGCTGCTGCGGTCAGCAGGATCGGCCGGCGCCGGTGTTCGGTGGCTTCCACCACCGCGTCCCACGGCGTGTAGCCGTCGCGCTCGTAGGCGTCGATCTGCGTCACCAGGATCACCGAGTTACGGATGATGATGCCGATCAGCGCAAGGATCCCGAGAATCGCCACAAAGCCCATGGGCGTACCCGTGGGAATCAGCGCCAACACCACGCCAATCAGCCCCAGCGGCGCCACGCTGGCCACCAGGAACATCTTCTGCACGCTGTGCAACTGGATCATCAGGAAGGTCGCCATCAGGAACAGCATCAACGGCACTACCTTGGCAATCGGGCCCTGGGCCTTGCCGCTTTCTTCCACGGTGCCGCCGGTGGCGACCTTGTAGCCCACCGGCAACCCAGCACTGAACTTGTCGATGTCCGGCTTGAGCTGTTTCACCAGGTCGGTCGGCTGCATGTCGTCGCGCACCGCCGCCTTGATGGTGATGGTCGGCTTGCGGTCGCGACGCCATACCAACGGCTGTTCCAGCTCATAACGCACGGTGGCAAACGCCAGCAGCGGAATCGAGGTGCCGTTGGGCGTGACGATCTGCAGGTTCTGCAAGGTTTCCGGCGTACCGCGTTCGGCATCTTCGGCGCGACCGACCACGTTGATCAGGTAGATATCGTCATGCACCTGGGTCACCGACGCACCGCTGACCACGCTGTTCATCAACTGCGCCACGTCTTCCGACGACAGCCCCAGTTGCCGCGCCTTGTCCTGGGCGATGTCCACCCGCAGGACTTTGCCCGGCTCGTTCCAGTCGTAGATGATCTCGCCCATGTGGGTATTTTTATCGAGCATGGTCGCCAGTTCGATCGCGTGTTTGCGCACCTGGTCGATGTCCTTGCCAGACACCCGGTACTGGATCGGACGCCCCACCGGCGGGCCCATTTCCAGTGGCTGCACAAAGCTGCCCACGCCGACAAAATCTTCCCGCAGGCGTTTTTGCAGGCGCGCAATCAAGGCGCCGCGCTCTTCCAGGCCCTTGCTGACGATCACCAGTTGCGCGTAGTACGGGTTCTCCAGTTGCTGGTCCAGCGGCAGGTAGAAACGGATCGCGCCCTGGCCGATGTAGGTGCTCCAGCGGGCGATGTCCGGGTCGTCCTTGATGATCGCCTCAAGACGGTCGACGGCCTTGCGGGTCTCGTTGATCGAGGCGTTTTGCGGCAGGTTGAGGTCGACGAGAATTTCCGGACGGTCCGAGGACGGGAAAAACTGGTTCTGCACAAACTGCATGGAAAACACCGACGCTACAAACAGCAGCACGGTAATGCCAATGGCCCACCAGCGGTTACGCATCGCCCACAGCATGCCGCCATTGAACGCCCGGCCCACACGGCCCGGCTCGGCATTGTGGGGTTTTACCTTGCTGCTGAGGATATGCACCCCGAGCACCGGCGCGAACAATACCGCGACCACCCACGACACCAGCATTGCCACGGCAATCACCGCGAACAGCGTGAAGGTGTACTCCCCCGCCGAACTGGCGTTGAGGCCAATCGGCACAAACCCGGCGACGGTCACCAGCGTGCCGGTCAACATCGGGAACGCGGTGGAGGTGTAGGCGAACGTCGCCGCCTGCTCCTTGGTCTCGCCTTTTTCCAGGCGCGTGATCATCATCTCCACGGTGATCATCGCGTCGTCCACCAACAGGCCGAGGGCGATGATCAACGCGCCCAGCGACACCCGCTGCATGGTGATGCCGCTGTATTCCATGAACACGAACACAAGCGCCAGCACCAGCGGGATCGAGCACGCCACCACCAACCCGGCACGCACGCCAAGGCTGATAAAGCTCACCACCAGCACGATGATCACCGCCTCGAACAACGCGCTGGTAAAGCCGCCAACGGCCTCCTCCACCACTTCGGCCTGGTCGGAAACCTTGTGCACGCCCACACCCACTGGCAGGTCGGCGGTCAGATCGTCCATGCGTTTGTGCAGGGCCTTGCCGAAATCCTGGATGTTGCCGCCCTTCTGCATGGCGATGGCCAAGCCGATGGCGGGCTTGCCGTTGAAGCGGAACATCGGCGTCGACGGGTCGACATAGCCACGGGTGATTTCCGCCACGTCGGCCAGCCGATAGAAACGGTCATTGAGCCGCAGGTTGACGTTGGCCAGGTCCTTCTCCGAGGCGAACTGCCCGGAGGTGCGCACCGAAATCCGCTCCGGCCCGGCCTCGATCACCCCAGCCGGGGTCACCGCGTTCTGCGATTGCAGGCTCTGCACCACCTGGCGCTGATCGATCCCCAGCGCTGCGAGTTTGCGGGTGGAGAAATTCAGGTAAATCACTTCGTCCTGCTGGCCGATCATCTCGACCTTGCCCAGCCCCGGTACCGAACGAATTTCGGCGCGCACCTGCTCCACGTAATCGCGCAGCTGGCGCATCGACAGGCCGTCGGCGGTAAATGCGTACACCGAGCCGAACACATCCCCGAACTCGTCGTTGAACGCCGGCCCCTGCAAGCCTTGGGGGAAGCTGCCGCGAATATCGTCGATCTTCTTGCGGACCTGGTACCAGATCTGCGGGATGTCCTTGGCGCTGGTGGTGTCCCGCAGGAACACGAACACCGTGGACTCGCCGGGCCGGGTGTAGCTCTTCACGTAGTCGAGGGAGTCCAGCTCTTCGAGTTTTTTCTCGATGCGGTCGGTGACCTGCTTCAGGGTCTCTTCCTGGGTCGCACCCGGCCAGCGGGTCTGGATCACCATGGTCTTGATGGTGAACGACGGGTCTTCCTCGCGACCGAGGTTCATGTACGAGAACACGCCCATCAGCAGCGCGACGAACATCAGGTACCAGACGAAGGACTGATGCTTGAGGGCCCAGTCGGATAAGTTGAAGCTCCCTTTCATCGCGGGCTGTCCTCGTCGATTTTGACTTTTTGCCCGGGCTTCAGGCTGTTCACGCCGGCACTCACCACCCGCTCGCCGGGTTTGACGCCGGCGTTGAGCAAGGCGCTGTCGGCGTCACGGCTGACGATGCTGACGTCACGGGGCTGTACGGTCTGGCTTTGGGTGTCGATGACCCAGATGCGGGTCTTGCCGTCGGCTTCCTGCAAAGCGCTGAGGGGCAGTTCGATACGCGGCGCGATGGCTGAGCTCAGGGTCACGCTGATAGCGGTGCCGAGGCGAAACGCGGGCGGCGTTTCCGCCAGGGTCAGGCGGGCGCGACGGGTGCGGGTGGCGCTTTGGGCCTGGGGTTCGATCTCGCGCACGGTGGCGGTGGTGCTGACCGTGGGGTCCATCTGCCCGGCGACCAGGAACACCACATCCGGCGGCAGGCGCTCGGCGAGGCCGGCGGGCAAGTCGATGACGGCTTCCTTGATGTCCGGTCGTGCCAGGGTCACCACTTGCTGCCCGGCGCTGACCACCTGGCCGGCCTCGGCATTCCAGGCGGTGACGATGCCTGCATGGTCGGTGCGCAGTTCGGCGTAGTTGAGCTGGTCCTTGGCCTGGTTGACCGAGGCCCTGGCCTGATCCAGGGAAGCCTGGGTGGTTTTCAGGTCGGTCTGGGCGATGTCCAGCTGGGCCTGGGCGCCGACACCACGGTTGAACAATTCCTGCTGGCGACGGGCATTGGCCTGGGCGTTGATCCACTGTGCCTGGACCCGGGCCAGGTCGCCCTGGGCGGCGCGCAACTGGTTCTGTTGATCGGTGGGGTCGAGCACGGCGAGCAACGCGCCCTGCTGCACTTCAGCGCCCACGTCGACCGCGCGCCGGGCGATACGGCCTGGCACACGGAAACCGAGATTGCTTTCGTAGCGGGCCTGGATCGTGCCGGCGAAGCGGCCGAGGTTTTCCTGGTCTTCGGCTTTCACTTCAATCGACAGCACCGGGCGCACCGGTTCCGGTGCCGGTTCTTCCTTGGAACACGCCATCAACAGCAGGCTGGCGGCGAGCACACACGTCAACTGCTTCATGGCTGCACTCCCTGGGCCTGGGCCTGATCCGGCGGCTGGGCGATTTCCACGATCATGCCGGGGTGCAGCAATTGCCCGCCGGCCACCACGACTTTTTCGCCGCCCTTGAGGCCGTCGCTGATGATCACCTTGCCGGTGAGATAACGCGCGACCGTGACCTTGTGCAGTTGCGCCTTGCCGTCGTCGTCCACCAGCCAGACAGCCGGCGCACTGATGTCTTTGGTCAAGGCAGCCCACGGCAATTCGATGCTGGCCTTGGCCGGCCCGTTGGCGGTGGCGCTGACCACCGAGCCCAGTTGCATGCCCTTGGGCAGCGCGTCGAGGGCGATTTTGACTTGCACCGTGCCGGTATTGGCGGCAACGGCCGGGGTGACTTCGCGCACCTTGCCCACGGCGGTGATCTGCGGGTTTTCCAGCAGGCTGACGGTAATCGGTTTGTCCGGCGGCGGCTCCACCAGCAGCGATTCATAGACGTTGAACACCGCGTCGCGCTCGCCATCCCGGGCCAGGCTGAAAATCGGCACGGTGGCCTGCACCACCTGGCCCACCTCGGCCTGGCGGGCGGTGATGATGCCCGGCGCGTCGGCGACCAGCGAGGTGTAGCCCAACTGCTCGCGCGCATTGGCCAACTGCGCCTGGGCCGCGGTCAGCGCGCTCTGGCTGCTGCGCAACGCGGCCTGGGCAGAGTCGTATTCGCTGCGGCTGGTGTAGCCCTTGGGCAAGAGTTTTTCCTGGCGCACAAACGCGGCGGCGGTCTGTTTGACCCGCGCCTGCTCGGCGACCACCTGGGCCTGGGCGGAGTCGACATTGGTCTGCAAATCTTTCGGATCGAGCTTGGCCAGCACCTGCTTGGCGCTGACGCGGTCGCCGACATCCACCATGCGCTGGATGATCTTGCCGCCGACGCGGAACGACAGATCGGTCTGCACCCGGGCCTGGATATCGCCGGTCAAGGTCACGGCGGCGGCAAAGTCGGTGGACTTCACCGTCTGCACAAACACCCGGGAATGTTCCTTGGGTTCGGCTTTTTCCTGGCCGCAACCGCTCAGCAGCGCCAGCAGGCCAAGGCCGAGGATAAATGTGAGTTTGTGACCGCCCATGCAGGCTCCTTTTGCGTGATGCCGACGTGCCAGTGTCTATGCGACTGTGAGCTTAGAACAGGGTTCCTTATCTGCATGGAGAATCCCATACTCCAGGGGTTCCCAAACCGATAATTTTTCTCATGCTCAAGACCCTCGCGGTGGCCAATTACCGCTCGATCAACAAATTGGTGGTGCCGCTGGATCGGTTGAACCTGATTACCGGCCCCAATGGCAGCGGCAAGTCCAACCTGTACCGCGCCCTGCGGCTGCTGGCGGAGACGGCCCAGGGCGGCGTGATCAACGCACTGGCCCGCGAGGGTGGGCTGGATTCAACCTTCTGGGCCGGGCCGGAAAGCATCAGCCGGCGCATGCTCAGTGGTGAAGTGGCGGTGGAGCCCATCGTGCGCCAGGGCGCCAAGCGCTTGCGCTTGGGGTTTGCCGCAGAGGATTTCAGCTATGCGATTTCCCTGGGGTTGCCCGAGAAAACCTTGTCCTATTTTTCCCTGGACCCGGAGATCAAGAAAGAATGCATCTGGGCCGGGCATGTATTTCGCCCGGCGAGCCTGCTGGTGCAGCGCTCCGGCCCGATGGTACGTGCCCGCGATGGCCGCGCCTGGGATGTACTGGCCCAGCACACGCCGAACTACCACAGCCTGTTCGATCAGGTCGGCAGCCTGCGGGGTTCGCCGGAGGTATTGCTGCTGCGCGAAAGCATTCGCGGCTGGCGCTTTTATGATCATTTTCGCAGCGACGTCGACGCCCCGGTGCGCCTGCCGCAACTGGGCACGCGTACGCCGGTGCTGCATCACGATGGGCGGGACTTGGCGGCGGCGTTGCAGACCATCCGCGAGATCGGCGACCCCGAGGCGTTGCAGCGGGCGATCAGCGATGCGTTTCCCGGCGCACGGTTGAATATCGAGCCGTTGCAGGGCGGACGCTTTGCCATCGAGTTTTATCAGGAAGGATTGCTGCGGCCGTTATCGGCGGCGGAGCTGTCGGACGGGACCTTGCGCTACTTGCTGCTGGTGGCGGCGCTGCTGACGCCGAGGCCACCGACGATGATGGTATTGAACGAACCGGAAACCAGCTTGCACCCGGATCTTTTGCCGGCGTTGGCGCGGCTGATCATTCAGGTGTCGCAGCAGTGTCAGGTGTGGGTGGTGTCCCATGCCAGCCGCTTGATTGCGGCGTTGCAGCAGGATGAAGGGTGTAATTCGATCGTGCTGGAGAAGGTGATGGGGCAGACGCAGGTGGTGGGGCAGCGGGTGCTGGATGAGCCGGCGTGGCATTGGCCCAGTTAGGCGGTGCCTGTGAGGGCCTCTTCGCGAGCAAGCCCGCTCCCACATTTGTCCGCATTCCAAAGGTGGAACTCGGTCGAATGTGGGAGCGGGCTTGCTCGCGAAGACGGTAGATCAGTCACCCAACAGCTAGCTGATCAACCCTGCCACTTCCCGCCTTCAACAATCACGCTTTCCGGCTTGGTGTCATCGCTCAGTTCCTTGCGAACATACTGGTCATACAGCTTGAGCAAATACTTCTCTTCGCCCAACTTCGCCAGCTCGGCATTCACCCAATCCCGCAATTCGATGTTGCCCTTCTTCACCGCCGGCGCAATCGGCGCTTCATCCCCCAGTTTCTGCTCCAGCACGCGATAGCCCGGGTTCTGCTTGGCCCAGCTGAACAGCACCAGGTTGTCCTGGGCATAGGCATCACCACGGCCCGCCGACAACGCTTGCAGCGACTCGGAATTTTTCTCGAACTTCAGCAGTTTCCAGTCCGGGTGGTTCTTGGTCAGCCAGATATCCGCGGTGGTGCCGGTGGTGACGATGGTGGTGCGGGTCGCCAGGTCGTCCAGGCTCTTCACCGAGCTGTCCTGCGGCACCAGGGCCTGCACCGCGACTTTCAGGTTCGGGTTGGTGAAGTCCACCGCTTCCTTGCGCTCCGGCGTCACCGTCATGTTGGCGAGGATCAGGTCGACCTTGTCGCTTTGCAGGAACGGAATGCGGCTCGCCGGCTCTACGGCGACGAATTCAACCTTGTTCTCGTCGCCCAGCAGGTCCTTGGCGAAACGGCGGCCGATGTCGGTATCGAAGCCGACATAACGGCCGGACTCATCCACGAAACCAAACGGCGGCTTGTCGGTGAATACGCCGACGATCAGCTTGTCCCGCGCCTTGATCTTGTCGATGTAGCTCACGGCAGCGGGTGCCGGGGTGGCAGCGGCAGCCGTCTTGGCGGGCTCTTCGGATTTATTGCAGCCGGCCAGCAAAGCGAGGCCGAACAGGGGGAATAACAACTTGGCAGTTTTCATGACAGCTCCAGTTCCTTGGTTCTTTTGGGCAGTGTTGAAACGAAGGAGAACTTCTCCAGGAACTGCTGCGCGCGTGCGGTTTGCGGGTTCGTAAAGAATGCCTCGGGGGTGTTTTGTTCGAGGATGCGGCCGGCCTCCATGAACACCACGCGGTCGGCGACGGCGCGGGCGAAGGCCATTTCATGGGTGACGATCAGCAGCGTCATGCCGTCCCGGGCCAGGCCCTGGATCACTTCCAGTACTTCCTTGACCATCTCCGGGTCGAGGGCGGCGGTGACTTCGTCAAACAGCATGACCTGCGGGTTCATGCACAACGAGCGGACGATGGCGATGCGTTGCTGCTGGCCGCCCGACAGCTGGCGCGGGTAGGCGTCGCGTTTGTCGGAGAGGCCCACCCGTTCCAGCAGTTTTTCAGCCTGGGCCCGGGCTTCGCGGGGTTCGCGTTTTTGCACTTTCAGCGGGCCGAGCAGGAGGTTGTCGAGCACGCTCATGTGCGGGAACAGGTGATAACTCTGGAACACCATGCCCACGTCCTGGCGCACCTGGCGCCAGTCGGTGGCCTTGTCCAGCAGCTCCTTGCCGGCAAAACGCAGGCTGCCGCTGTGGGCCACTTCCAGGCCATTGAGGCACCGCAGCAAGGTGCTTTTGCCGCAACCGCTGGGGCCGAGGATCACCACCACTTCGCCACTTTGCACACTCAGGTCGATGCCGTCGAGCACCTGCTGGTCGCCGAAAAACTTGTTGAAACCCTGGAACTCGATCAATGCGCTCATGCTTGGGCCCAGCGCCGTTCCAGCACCTTGGAGGCGGCCGACAACGGGTAGCAGATAAAGAAGAAAAACAGGAACAGCGCGCCGTAGATCAATACCGACTCGTAGGTGCGCTCGATGATTTGCTGGCCGACCTTGATCACGTCCACCACACCGATCAGCACCGCCAGGGAGCTGGTCTTGATGATGCGGGTGTAGACGTTGATGGTCGGCGGGGTCATGCGTTTCAGGGCCTGGGGCAACAGCACGTAGCCGTACAGTTGCGGGTCCGACAGGCCAATCGACAGGCCGGCTTCACGCTGGCCTCGGGGCAACGAATGCAACGCACCGCGCACCACTTCGCCGACTTCACTGGCACCCCACAGCGACAACACCAGCACGGCGCACCAGAAGCTCGGAATGCTCAGGCCAAAGAAAATCGGCAGGCCGAAGAACAGCAAGTACAACCACACCAACACCGGAATGGCGCGGAACAGCTCCAGGTAAATCCGCAGCACCAGGTTGATCGCTTTCGAATTCAACGTGCGCAGTACGCCATACACCACGCCGCCGACGGTGCTGAAGGCGATGCTCAAGAACGAGATCGACAGGGTTTGCGCCGCGCCCTTGCCCAGTTGCGGCAAGGACACCCAGAGTAATTCAAGACCCGAACTGGCCATGCTGGAGCCTCCTTTCAAGGCGGCTGAGCAGCAGCGACAGCGGCAGGAATAACAGCACGCAGATCAACGTGAGCACCGCGAGCATTTCGTAGGTTTTGTAGTAGAGGGCGATATAGCTTTTGGTGGTGTAGAGAATTTCCGGCACCGCCACCGCCGACACGATCGTGGTTTCCTTGAGCAGGAAAATAAAGTTCGCAAACAGCGCCGGCAGGCTGAGGATCCCGGCCTGGGGCAGGATCACATGGCGCAGCAGTTGCCAGTGGGACAGCCCGATGGACTTGCCCGATTCGATCTGTGCCAGCGGCACCGCCTCGACACCGGCGCGCAGCACTTCCGTGAGGTAGGCGCCGCCGAGAAAGGTCATGGTGATGATCGCCGCCCAGAACCCGGAGATATTCAGCCCCAGGGCCGGCAACGCGAAGTAGACGAAAAACAGTTGGATCAGCAGCGGTGTGTTGCGCGCCAACTCCACGTACAGCGCCACCAGGCGCCACACGTAGGGCGTGCGAAACACCAGCAGCGCGGCGTTGATCAAGGCCACCAGCATGGAGGTGCCAATGGCGATCAGGCCGACTTGCAGGGTAACGCCCACGGCCTTGAGAAACGCTGGCAGCGTGCTGAGGATAAATGCGTAATCGAAGGTCATCTGAAATCCCTGACGCCGCAGGGGTAAAGCGGCGTTGGTGCGGTCCGGTCCAGCGTGGGTAACGCCGGGTAGCGCCGACTTTAAAGGTATAAAAAGCAAAATTTAAATACCGAAATAGCATATTGATATCACCCAAATAGATAACCTGCGGATTCGCGGTGCAGATGGATGACAGCTACTGTTCCCGGGGAAGTAGGAAGGGTCTTTTTATCGGAGCTGCACTTCAGGGATAGGCAGCGCGTGGCCAGACTGACGGCCAACCAACAGCGAGGGAGTGAGCGATGAACGAGGCAAAACCGATTGATCCGCAGGAACTGGTGAAGTGGCTGGTGGCACTGCGCAGGGCCATCAATAGCCGGAATCTCTGAGCAGACACAGTCCCAAAAAGTGGGAGCGGGCTTGCTCGCGAATGCGGTGTATCAGTCAGCAGATGTGTTGGCTGACCCACCGCATTCGCGAGCAAGCCCGCTCCCACATTTCGATTGTGTTCCAGCCATAAAAAACGCCGACGCTGTAGAAGCCGTCGGCGTTTAAACCTTGAAGGAGGTTTTTGGGTTCGATCAGAACGCCGGCACGACCGCGCCGTTGTATTTCTTCTCGATGAAAGCTTTCACTTCAGGGCTGGTCAGGGCTTTGGCCAGCTTCTGGATCGCGTCGCTGTCCTTGTTGTCCGGGCGGGCAACCAGGAAGTTCACGTACGGCGACTTGGCGTCTTCGATGATCAACGCGTCCTTGGCCGGGTTCAGGCCGGCTTCCAGGGCGTAGTTGGTGTTGATCAGGTCCAGGTCAACCTGGTCCAGGACGCGTGGCAGCAGCGCCGATTCCAGCTCTTTGAATTTCAGGTTTTTCGGGTTGCTGGCGATGTCTTTCGGCGTGGCCAGGGCGTTGGTCGGGTCTTTCAGAGTGATCACGCCAGCCTTTTGCAGCAGCAGCAGGGCACGGCCGGAGTTGCTGCCTTCGTTCGGGATGGCCACGGTGGCGCCATCTTTGAGCTCAGAGATGTTTTTGATTTTTTTCGAGTAGCCGCCGAAGGGTTCAACGTGCACACCGACCACGGTGACCAGGTTGGTGCCTTTACCCTTGTTGAAGTTTTCCAGGTACGGCAGGGTCTGGAAGTAGTTGGCGTCCAGACGCTTCTCGGCCACCTGTACGTTCGGTTGTACGTAGTCGGTGAAGACTTTGATTTCCAGGTCCACGCCTTCTTTGGCCAGGGTCGGCTTGACCAGCTCAAGGATCTCGGCGTGCGGGATCGGGGTAGCGGCTACCACCAGTTTCTCGTTGGCCTGGGCGAAGCTTGCAGTCAGGGCAGCCGCCAGTGCGGTAAACAACAGAACCTTTTTCATGCAGTGTCCTTATCGAAAATCCGGGTCGTCTGGGACGGCCGCTTTTTTAGTGGATGCCAGCGAAGTGCTATCGCGGCGTGGAGCGGACAATACCGAGGTTTTTTATTCCAGAACAATACTTTTTATTCACTTTGATATTCCATTTTGTTCATGCAGGAGCCCGTCTTGCCGGCGATGGCGGTCTTGAGCCTTGCGATGCTCCTGAGGACGCCATCGCCGGCAAGCCGGGCTCCTACAAAACAGCGTGTTCTTTCAGATAGCTTTTCAGGGCTTCAACCTCGGCGGCGCTGGCGTGGCCAAGAATTCGCCGCACCTGCTCCACAGGTGAACCCGCCACGGGCAGGTTCAAATGCTCAGGCAAAATCTCGTCGCCACTGCTGACCAGCAAGGCAAAGTGAATCACGTTCTCCAACTCCCGGGTGTTGCCCGGCCAGCTGTGATGCTCCAGCACGCGCTGGGCTTCGTCGCTGATCAGCGGCACCGGCAGGTCGAGGCGCTGGCTGTAGATGCCGAGGAAATATTCGGCCAGTGACAGGATGTCGCCCACCCGCTCGCGCAGTGCGGGCAGCTCCAGTTGGCCTTCGCTGAGGTAATGGAACAGGCGCTCATGAAACTTGCCGGCCGCCACGGCCTGGGCGAGGTCGATGCTGGTGGCCGCCACCAGCCGCACATCCACCGGGCTTGGCTGATGGGCGCCGACGCGGGTGACTTCGTGGTTTTCCAGCGCCGCCAGCAGCTTGACCTGGATTGGCAGCGGCAAGTCGCCGATTTCATCCAGGTACAACGTGCCGCCGTTGGCCGAGCCAAACCAGCCGGCGCGGCTGCTGGCTGCGCCGCTGTGGCTGCCTGCGGCGTAGCCGAACAGTTCGGCGTCGGCGTATGTCGGGCTGATGGCGCCGCAATTCACCGAGACAAACAGGCCGGTGCGGTCGCTGCCACGGTGGATATGCCGGGCGAGCAACTCCTTGCCGCTGCCGGTTTCGCCGCGGATCAACACGGGCAAGGCACGGGGGGCGAGGTTTTCGAGGTCTTCACGCAGTTGCCGCGAACGCGGGTCGACAAACACCAGCGCCTTGGCACGAATGCTCAGGGGGCTTTTTTCGGCGTCGGGGAAGGTCAGCAGGGGCTGACCGAAGGTTTCATGCAGGCTCATGGCAGGCTCCCGCCCCATCCACGAAGGGGAAGGGGCGTTTAAAAAATTTTATGCACGGCGCCGGGAGTGATGTTCCAGGCGATTTTGCAGGCGATAGAGGTAGGCGAAACCCTGTTCCCAGCGTTGATGGCCGGACTTCACGTTGATGTGCCCGGCGCCCGCGAGAATTCCCGCTTCGGCGCCCCAGTTACGTGCCAGTTCCAGGGCGCGGGTGGCGCTGACGGCGCTGTCGTTGTCGGAGCTGACGACCTGGCTTGGGAACGGCAGCAGATGGCTGGGGATTGGCGCAAAGTTACGCAGGGCGGGTGCGCAGGCAGGGCGTTCGACATCGGCCGGGGCCACCAGCAGGGCGCCGCGTACCTGACGCAGGAACTGCACCGGTGCGGTGGCCGCCCAATGGGCGACGGTGATGCAGCCCAGGCTGTGGGCGATCAGAATCACCGGGGTGCTGTCGGCGGCGATGGCTTCGGCCAGGGCTGCCACCCAGTCTTCGCGGCGTGGGGTGAGCCAGTCCGCCTGCTCCACACGAGCGCTGTTGGGCAGGCTGTTCTGCCAATGACTTTGCCAATGATCTTCTGGCGATCCTTGCCAGCCCGGCACGATCAGATAACGAATCGACTCGCTGTGCATGGGTGTGCCCTCCTGCAGCGTTTAACGTTGTGGGTCAGTATAGGCACGGGGTATATATTCGTTAAGGAATAAGAAGCTATTTATTAATAACCAAAATGTTTGTT
>NZ_JACARZ010000060.1:22714-22965 GCF_013386315.1 Pseudomonas sp. P7779
GCGCCTAAGATCAAGATCAAGATCAAGATCAAAAGCAACAGCACAGCGGCCTACCGGCCGGCTTGAGTGTAGTGAAGCAAAATCAAATCTAAAGCGGGCACGGTCAAATGTGGGAGCTGGCTTGCCTGCGATGGCATCGCCTCGGTGTATCTGAAAACCCGAGGTGTCTGCATCGCAGGCAAGCCAGCTCCCACAGAAAGCAGATCTGCAACCGCTTCAGATTTGGCTTTCGCTCTGGATCTTGCCTTTGC
>NZ_JACARZ010000061.1:0-82490 GCF_013386315.1 Pseudomonas sp. P7779
ATCGCCGCCGCCTCGCGCTTCGCCACTCCCGGCATCAGCCAGGAAGACGCCGAAGACATGTACCGCGTGATGCAGGCCGTACGCGCGCAAAACCCGACGCTGCCCGTGACCGACTTCTACCTCACCGGCTACAGCCTCGGCGCCCTCGACGCAGCCTTTGTCAGCAAGCTGGACGAAACCCGTCGCAGCTTCAACTTCAAGAAAGTCCTGCTGCTGAACCCGCCGGTCAACCTCTATACCTCGATCACCAACCTCGACAAACTGGTGCAGACCGAGGTCAAGGGCATCAACAACAGCACCACCTTCTATGAGCTGGTGTTGAACAAACTGACCCGCTACTTCCAGCAAAAGGGCTACATCGACCTCAACGATGCCCTGCTGTACGACTTCCAGAACTCCAAGGAACACCTGACCAACGAACAAATGGCGATGCTGATCGGCACTTCGTTCCGCTTCTCGGCGGCCGACATTGCCTTCACCTCGGACCTGATCAACCGTCGCGGCCTGATCATCCCGCCCAAGTACCCGATCAGCGAAGGCACCAGCCTCACGCCGTTCCTCAAGCGTGCGCTGCAGTGCGACTTCGACTGCTACCTCACCGAACAGGTGATCCCGATGTGGCGCGCCCGTTCCGACGGCGGCAGCCTGCTGCAACTGGTTGACCAGGTCAGCCTGTATGCCCTCAAGGACTACCTGCACGACAGCCCGAAAATCGCCGTCATGCACAACGCCGACGACGTGATCCTGGGCCCTGGCGACCTTGGCTTCCTGCGTAAAACCTTCGGCGATCGCTTGACCGTCTACCCCCTGGGCGGCCATTGCGGCAACCTCAACTACCGCGTCAACGCCGACGCCATGCTGGAGTTCTTCCGTGGCTAAATATCTTCTGCTGCTCGCCGCCCTGATGTGCGCGGGCGTGGCCAATGCCGACAACAGCAAGGCCCACACGCCGACCGTAGTGGACTCCGACGGCTTCAAGGAGCCCCTGAGCCACCTCAAGTTCAACCCTGGCCTGGACCAGCGTGAGTTCGAGCGCTCGTCGGTCAACGCGCTGAATGTCTACGACCCGCTGGAGTCGTGGAACCGCCGGGTCTACCACTTCAACTACCGCTTCGACCAGTGGGTGTTCCTGCCCGTGGTGGACGGTTACCGCTATGTCACCCCGAGCTTCCTGCGTACCGGCGTCAGCAACTTCTTCAACAACCTCGGGGATGTACCCAACCTGCTGAACAGCCTGCTGCAGCTCAAGGGCCATCGTTCCCTGGAAACCACCGGGCGCCTGCTGCTCAACACCACCATCGGCATCGCCGGCCTGTGGGACCCGGCCACCGCCATGGGCCTGCCGCGCCAGAGCGAAGACTTCGGCCAGACCCTGGGCTTCTACGGTGTACCGGGCGGCGCCTACCTGGTGCTGCCGCTGTTTGGTCCGTCGAACCTGCGGGATACCACCGGCCTGCTGGTGGACTACGGCGCCGAGACCGAGATCAACTTCCTGAACGTGTCCAAGGTCAGCGAAAACCACCCGGAAATCTGGGCCCTGCGCGCCGTCGACAAGCGCTACCAGACCAGCTTCCGCTACGGCCAGATGAACTCGCCGTTCGAGTATGAAAAGGTGCGCTACGTGTACACCGAGGCGCGCAAGTTGCAGATCGCCGAGTAATGCCCCGTGTAGGCGCTGGCTTGCCAGCGCCTACATCCCCCGCCGACACCACTTACGCCACGTAAACCGCAGTTGCAGCACGGCCGCCCTGGCCATTTCCCGATCCTGCTCCGCCAATCCCGAAGGCTGTTCAAGCGCTTCAAGCATCGCAACGCTGGCCGCATCCATCAGCGACTCATTCGCCACGCTCGGTCCACCCTCCTCCAACACCGACTCCAATGCCCGCAAATAGCGATCGCGCTCAATCGCCAACGCACCCCGGCTGTCCGCCAGGCAGGCGCGCAACTCCAGCAACTCATCCCCCAGGTCCAGCCCCAGCAATCCGTTATCCCAGTGGACACGGCGATCGGCAGGCAAGGTTTCGCTGTAGCGCGACAGGCGAATCAGCCGGTCCGCCATGCGCCCGCCAAACCAGCTTTCAGCCTGCTCCAGGGGACGGGAAGTCAATTGCGCCAGGTCGAACAATGAAGCCTTGAACATCCGCCGATAGTGATGCTCGCCGGGATTGAGCTGGATCAGCCGAAACACCACCACGGCAATCCCGACCCCCACCAGCGTCGCGATGGCCTTGTTGAGGAACGCGGCGAAGTCATAGGTCATCACATTGCTGGGCCCTACGTTGTTGACGAAAAAGATGCAGAACGCCGAGGCCGTGGCCGCCAGCTTGAGGCGGCTCATGCACAACGAGGCGAAAAACAGCGGCACTCCCAACGCCAGGCATAACAAGGGAAAGCCATCGAAGCCGGGCAACAGCACGAAGCACACAAAACCGGCCACCGGGATCGACAGCGCTATGCCCTTGAGGAAGTTAAGGCTGGAAGCCGACGGGTTTTCCCGCGCTGCAAACAGGCTCAACACCACGCCACAAATCGATACCGCGCCCAAACCCGAAGGCCATGCCGTAAAGATCCAGAACGCCGCGACCGCCAGAAACGCCAACGCACTGCGCAGCCCGCCTAGCACCCCCTGCTCGATATCCCGGTGCCAGGACATCGCCCCCGGTGCGCCGGGCGGCACCCTGCCCTGCTCGACCGCCGACAGCGTCAATTCACCCAGCTCAATCAAGCGCAACACCTGCGCCAGTTGCACCAGGCAAAAGTGCGCCTCCTGGCCAAGCTGCGGATCCTGCAACGCCAGGCCAAGCCGTTGTGACAACTCGGGCAGTTCATCAAGACGCTCCTGCTGCAACGCCGAAGCCACCGCTTCAATCAGTGGCCCGACCGCCGCCGTTTCATCGAGCATCATCCGCTGGCGCGCCACGCCCCGCGCCGCCCGCAGCAGGCTAAGCAGATCACGGCTGAGCACCCGCAAGGCCTGGGAGCGGCGCCGGCCCTTGGGCCCTTCAAACCAGGCATGGTCGCGCTGGCTGTCCACCGCCACCAGGCGGCTCAATGCTTCGAGCAAGCCTTTACGCTGGTCGGTACCCAACAGCTCCGAAGCGGCAGCCCGCACCCCGGCCTGCCAGGCGGCGCGCGCCTGAACCGCCAGCACCTGCTCGACCCGGCGCGGCCACAGAATCGTACTGGCGATGGAGGCACAAAGAATCCCCAGGCTGATCTCCTGGCAGCGTGCCACCGCCTCATCGAACACTCCCAGCGGTGCCGCCGTAGCGGGTAGCGCAATAATCGCCGTGGTGTAACCCGCCAGCACAAACCCATAGGACGCATGATTGCGCAGCAAGGATGCCCCCGTGGTGCAGAACGCCAGCCACAGCGCCATGCACAGCAGGAACAGCAGCGGCGCCTGGCCAAACACGCCGATCATCGCGATGGAAACCATGGCCCCGACAAACGTACCCACCAGCCGATAGGCGCCTTTGGCCAGGACCATGCCGCTGGTGGACTGGCCCACGATAAATACGGTGGTCAGGGCCCATTGCGGTTGCTGCAAGTCAAAACAGAAGGCCAGGTACAACGCGACCCCGCCGGCGATCATGTTGCGCAAGGCAAACAGCAGATCGCTACGGGACGGGGTCAACGTCGCCTGCCAGAAATCAGGGAGCTGGAAGGTGGAGGATTTCATTAAACCCACATATAGATAGCAAGCTAATGATTAGCATCGTATCTATATTTGTGGCGAATGCCAATCTCAGGCTATTTGACCAGGCGCTTTTCCTTGGATGGCCTGTAGCCAAAGTAGGCGCTGTAGCACTTGCTGAAATGGCTCGGCGAGACAAACCCGCAGGCCACCAGCACGTCCACCTGGGACAGCTCGGTGTGTTGCAGCAGCCGACGGGCCTCGGTGATGCGCAGTTCCAGGTAATAACGCTGGGGCGTGGTGCCAAGCTGCTCCTTGAACAAACGCTCCAACTGGCGTCGGGAACGGCCCGCATAAACGGCCAGTTGCTCAAGCTCCAGAGGCTCTTCGAGGTTGGCGTCCATCAGGTTGACCACCTCGCGCAGGGGTGCGCTCAAGCACACGTTTTCCGTGGGTTTCACCCGCCGGTAGCGCGACTCCTCAAACGCCAGGATGTCCTCGATCCCCTCCACCAGCGCTTTGCCGTACAGCCCCTTGATCCAGTCCAGCGCCATATGAAACGCACCGGAAGGGCTCGATGCCGTCAGCCGGTCGCGATCAATCACATAGGGTTCGCTGCTGACCTGCGTCGCCTTGCAAAAATCAGCGAGGGCCGGGCGATGTTCCGGGTGCACGGCGCAGCGGTAGCCGCCCAGCAATCCTGCACGCCCCAGGAACCACGCACCATTCCACAAACCGGCCAGGCTCACACCCTGCTCCGAGGCGCTTTTCAGCAGGTGGATAAACTCCTCCGCAGCCTTCAGTTCAGTGCGATAGCCACCGCATATCACCAACAGGTCCAACTCTTTAAGCACCGAAGACTCAAGCCGCGCATCGGGCCGGATCACCAGCCCCAGGTCACTGATCACCTCGCCTTCCCGCAAGCCGAAGGTCGAGGTAGAAAAAGAAGCGGGCCGCAGCAGGTTGGCGGTGATCAGCGTATCCAGCGCCTGGGTAAACGCCGGCAGCGAAAAATGTTCGAGCAACACAAATCCCGCACGCACCGTCTGGCGGGCCTCGCCGGGATTTTCATTCAGGTAACGGAGGTTCTTGCCTTTCATGCCCCCGCTGAATTGCCGTCGCTCGATCAAATGCCTATGCCCTCACCCGCTTCCAGAGGTTACCCACCGCACTGACCACCGCCAACACCACGGCCCCGGCAATGATCCCCGCCACTGCATTGAGCAACGTCGGCATCAACCACGCCAGGCCGCCAGTACTCTGGCTCACAGTCTCGATCCAGTGATGCACCACCGGCACACCATGGGTCAGGATGCCACCGCCGACCATGAACATCGCCGCCGTACCGATCACCGACAGGCTTTTCATCATGTACGGCGCCGCCCGCAGGATCGCCCCGCCGATGCTGCGCGCCGCCTGGCCGGGCTTCTGGGTGAGCCACAGGCCCAGGTCATCGAGTTTGACGATACCGGCCACCAAGCCGTAGACGCCGATGGTCATGACGATGGCGATACCCGACAACACGATCACTTGCTGCATCAGCGGTGCATCGGCCACGGTACCGAGGGTGATGGCGATGATTTCGGCGGAGAGGATGAAGTCGGTACGGATCGCGCCCTTGATCTTGTCCTTCTCGAAGGCCACCAGGTCCGTGGCCGGATCCGCCACGGCTTCCACCAGGTGCGCCTGCTCTTCGGTGCGTTTGTGGAAGAAGCTATGGGCGAGTTTTTCGAAACCTTCAAAACACAGGTAAGCGCCGCCCAGCATCAACAACGGCGTGACCGCCCACGGCGCAAACGCGCTGATCAGCAACGCAGCCGGCACCAAAATCAGCTTGTTGACGAACGAGCCCTTGGCCACCGCCCACACCACCGGAATTTCCCGCTCGGCGCGCACCCCGGAGACTTGCTGGGCATTCAGCGCCAGGTCGTCCCCCAGCACGCCGGCGGTTTTCTTCGCGGCCATCTTGGTCATCAACGCCACATCATCGAGCACCGCGGCGATGTCGTCGATCAATACCAGCAAACTGCTTCCTGCCATGGCTCAGGCTTCCCGTGATTCAAAGTGCGCCGAGAATAACGCGGCGCACACCGGGTTAGCGAGCCGTTCAGCGCGCAGGCGTTTGCCAGCCCCCGCCAAGGCTCTGGATCAGCGCCACACTGCCTTGGCTGAGCTGGCCCTGGGTGTCGCGAAGATTCTGCTCGGCTTGCAGCAACACCAGTTGCTGGGTCAGCACGGCCTCCTGGCTCACAGTGCCGGCGCGCAACTGTGCTTCCTGGCTGCCGAACAGTTGCTGATTACGTTGGTACACCTGCTGGAACGCATCGGCCTGGGTTTGCAGGTGGTTGATTGCCGACAGGTTATCTTCAACGTTCTGCAAGGCGCTGAGCACGGTACCCTTGTAGGTCGCGGCGATCTGGTCATAGCTGGCCTCGGCCTGCTTGACCGCCGCTTCGCGGGCGCCGCCGTCAAACAGGGTTTCCGCCAGCGCCGGGCCCAACGTCCAGATGCGATTGGGCAGGGAGAACAACCCGCCCAACGCACTGCCGCGGTAACCGGCCTCGGCAGTAAGATCCAGGGTCGGGAAGAATGCGGCTTCAGCCACGCCGATTTTCGCGTTGGCCGCCGCTGCCGAGCGCTCCGCCGCCACCACATCGGGACGCCGTTGCAGCAGGGTCGACGGCAAGGTCAACGGTGGCCGCGGGACCACGAAGCTGTAGTCATTGCGCACCGCCACGCTGAATTCACTCGGCGCCACGCCCACCAGCACGGCCAGCGCGTGTTCGTATTGCTCGCGGTCGCGCAGGGAGGTCTGCAAGTCGGCAATCGAGGTGGTCAACTGGTCCTGAGCCACCAGCAACTGGTCGTTGGTGGCGACGCCCTGGGTGAACTGCACCTGGATCATGTCCAGCAGTTGCTGGTTGATCTTCTGTTGTTGCTGCAACAGGCGCACGTCGATGTCCATCTGCCGCAGGGCGAGGTAGTTACTCGCCACGCTGGAACTGATGGACAGCCGCACCCCGGCCAGCAACGCATCCGATTGCTGGGCCGTCGCCTGGCTGGACTCTATCCCGCGCCGCACCAGGCCCCACAGGTCCGGCTCCCAACTGGCGGTCAAGGTTGCGCTGACACTGTTCTGCACGCCGCCCGCCGTGGTACCGGTGGTGGACGTGCCGCTACCACTGCCTGCCGTTCCCCGCGAACCCGACAACCCCACGCCCACCGTCGGCCACAAACCGGCCCGGCTGGACGCCACCTGCGCCTGAGCCAAACGGTACGCGGCCTCCGCCGCGATGATCGATTGGTTGGCCTTGGCCGAGCGCGCCACCAGGTCGTTCAGCACCGGGTCCTGATAGGCCAGCCACCACTGGCTGTCCATCGCCCCTTGGGGGTTAGCCGCCGCGCGCTGCCACTGCGCGCCTTCCTTGAACGACTGCGGCAGCTCCATGGCGGGCTTCTGGTAATCGGGCCCGACCATGCAGCCGCCGAGCAGCAGGCTGATGCAAAGCACGCTGTATTTCACGTTCATAACCTTGCTTCCTTACGCCGACCCAGGCGCTGTGACGCCCGGTCGAGCCACAGGTAGATCACCGGGGTGGTGTACAGCGTCAGCACCTGGCTGAACAGCAGGCCACCAATAATCGAAATCCCCAACGGCCGGCGCAACTCAGAGCCATAACCGGTGCCGAGCACCAGCGGCAGCGCGCCAAGGATCGCCGCCAGGGTCGTCATCATGATCGGCCGGAAACGGATCAGGCACGCTCGGCGAATCGCTTCCTTGGCCGTTAGGCCGAACTCCCGCCGCTCGGTGATCGCGAAGTCGATCATCATGATCGCGTTTTTCTTCACGATACCAATCAACAGAATCACCCCCACCAGCGCAATGATCGACAGCTCGGTGCCGGTCAGCAGCAAGGCGATCAACGCACCGACGCCGGCCGAGGGCAGGGTCGAAAGAATGGTCAGCGGGTGCGTCAGGTTTTCGTAGAGGATGCCCAGCACGATATACACGCACAGCAACGCAGCGACGATCAGCAGTGGCTCACTGGCCACCGACGACTGGAACACCTGGGCCGTACCGGCAAACTGGCCGACCACACTGGCGGGCATGCGCAGTTGCTTCACCGCATCGTCCACCATCGCCGTGGCCTGGCCGATGGACGTGCCGGGCGCCAGGTTGAACGAGACTGTCACCGCCGGGAACGTGCCCTGGTGACTGATGGAAATTGCGGTGCGCGCCACCGTGTTATCCGCCAGTGCCGAGAGTGGCACCAGGGTCTGCCCGGTGGTCAGGTTGGGCGCCGCCGTGGTGCCCTTGGTGGTCGTGGCCTGGGTGCCCGTCGGCACATAAATGCCCTTGAGCGCGGAAGGGTCGGTCCAGTATTCCGGCGCGATTTCCATCACCACGTGGTACTGGTTGGCCGCGCGATACAGGGTCGCGACCTGGCGCTGGCCAAAGGCGTCGTACAGCGTCTGGTCGACCGCCGAGACACTCACCCCGAGGCGCGCCGCCGTGTCCCGGTTGATTTGCACATTGGCCAGCAAGCTGTTGTCTTGCTGGTCGGTATTGAGGTCGGTGAGTTGCGGCAATTTGCGCAGCACCGCCACCACCTTGGGCACCCATTCGTCCAGCGACTCCTGGTCATCGGCGGTCAGGGTGTATTGGTATTGCGCGCCACTTTGCCGGCCACCCACGGTGATGTCCTGGGCCGACTGCAAATACAGCTTGGTGCCCGGCAAGTCGCCGAGGCTGCGGCGGATCTGGCCGATGATTTCGGTGGCGTTGTCCTTGCGCTCGCCCAGGGGCTTGAGCAATACAAACATCTGCGCGCTGTTGACCGCCCCGCCGCCCCCTCCGCCACCGCCGACAAACCCGGCGACGGTTTCGACGTTCGGGTTTTTCATCACCTTGCGGTTGATCTCGGTGAAGTCCTTCTGCATCGCCCCATAGGAAATGCTCTGGTTCGCCAGGATGCTGCCCTGCAAGCGCCCGGTGTCTTCCTGGGGGAAAAAACCCTTGGGCACCAGCACGTACAACACGCCGGCGAGCACGATCACCAACACCGTCACAAAACCCATCAGCACCGTATGGTCGATCACCCAACCGAGGGTGCGATCGTAGAAGCGGTGAAAGCGCGAGTCCGGGTGTTCATTGCCTTCATGAATCACTTTCGGCGCGCGCAGCAGCACGCTGGCGAGCATCGGTGTAACCGTCAGCGAGATCAGCATCGAGATCACGATGGCCACCGACAACGATACCGAAAACTCGCGGAACAGCCGCCCGACAATCCCGCCCATCAGCAGCAGCGGAATAAACACCGCCACCAGCGACACGCTGATGGTCAGTACCGTGAAGCCGACTTCCTGGGCACCGGCCAGCGCCGCTTCCACCCGGGTCTTGCCGCGCTCCAGGTGGCGCATGATGTTTTCCACCACCACAATCGCATCGTCCACCACAAAGCCGGTGGAAATCGTCAGCGCCATGAGTGACAGGTTGTTCAGGCTGTAGCCGAGGAAGTACATCGCGCCGAAGGTGCCGAGCAGCGACAGCGGCACCACAATCGCCGGCACCAGGGTGCTGCGCCAGTCGCGGAAGAAGCCGAAGGTCACCAGGGTCACCAGCAGGATCGACACCAGCAACGTGATCTCGACGTCATGCAACGAGGCGCGAATGGTGGTGGTGCGGTCCATCAGCAGGTTGAGCTTGATCGTCGCCGGAATCGAGCTTTGCAGGAACGGCAGCGAGGCTTTCACCGCGTCCACCGTTTCGATCACGTTGGCGCCCGGCTGCTTGAACACCACCAGCAATACTGCCGGCTTACCGTTGGACAGGCCGAAGTTGCGCAGGTCCTGCACGTCTTCGCGCACGTAGCCCAGGTCGGCGATATGGATCAGGTCGCCGTTGTGGGCCTTGACCACCAGCGGCCCGTAGTCCTTTTCATCGAGCAACTGGTCGTTCGCCGCAATGCCGTAGTTGCGATCACCGATGGCCACGTTGCCCTTGGGCAAGTTGACGTTGGAGGCGTTGATCACCTGGCGCACCTGCTCCAGGCTCACGCCGTACTGGTTGAGCCGGTCGGGGTTCAATTCCACCCGCACCGCCGGCAGCGCGCCGCCGCCCACCGTCACGTCACCGACCCCGGTAGTCTGCAACAACTTCTGCTCCAGCAGGGTCGAGGCCACGTCATACATCTGCCCCGGCGTGGCGCTGTCGGAGGTCAGGCTGATGATCAGAATCGGCGAATCCGCCGGGTTGACCTTGCGGTACGTCGGGTTGCCGGACAGGTCGCTGGGCAGGTTGCTGCGGGCGGCATTGATCGCCGCCTGCACATCCCGCGCGGCGCCGTCGATGTCGCGATTCAGGTCGAACTGCAAAATGATCCGCGCCGAGCCCAAGCTGCTGGATGAGGTCATCTGCGTGACCCCGGCGATCTGCCCGAACTGGCGCTCCAGGGGCGTGGCCACTGAACTGGCGACGGTGGTCGGATCGGCGCCGGGCAACGAGGCGCTGACGCTGATGGTCGGGAAATCCACCTCCGGCAACGGCGCCACCGGCAACAGCATGAAGGCCAGCGCGCCAAACAGCGCGAGGCCGGCCGCCATCAAGGTGGTTGCAATCGGGCGGCGAACAAACGGCGCGCTGAGGTTCATTGCCATCAGACCGCTTCAGCCGGGCGGCGGCTGAAGCGCTGCCCCAGGCCGTGCATGGCGAGGAAGATCACCGGCGTGGAAAACAGCGTCAGCAACTGACTGAGCAACAACCCGCCGATAATCGCGATGCCCAGCGGGTGACGCAGCTCCGAACCAATCCCCGTACCGAGCGCCAGCGGCACCGCGCCGAACAGCGACGCCATGCTGGTCATCAGGATCGGCCGGAACCGCAACTCTGCCGCCTGGCGGATCGCGGCCGTGGGGCTCAGGCCGCCCTCGCGTAACAACTCCAGGGCAAAGTCGACCATCATGATGCCGTTTTTCATCACGATACCGATCAGCAGCACAATGCCGATCAATCCGATAATGTCGAACTGTGTGCCGGTCACCAGCAGTGCCAGCAAGGCCCCGAGCGCTGCCGAGAGCAGCGTCGAAAGGATCGTCACCGGGTGCACGAAGCTTTCGTACAGAATCCCCAGCATCAGGTACACCACCACAATCGCCGCCACCACCAGGAATACCTGGTTGGACAGCGACTGTTCGAACGTCGCCGCCGCGCCTTCCAGGTTGGCCTGCACCGACAGCGGCAAGCCGACCTTGGCCTCGATGTCCTTGAGCCGCGTGACCGCCGCGCCAAGGGTCTGGCCGGGCGCTAGGTTGAACGAAACGTCGGCATACGGAAACTGGCCCAGCCGGTTGATGGTGACGGGCGCCCGCACCACCTGCAGGGTCGCCATGCTCGACAGCGGCGCCACACCGCCACCGGGAATGTCCACGTACAACCCGGTGAGCAGGTCCGGCAAGTTGCGCGGCGGATGGTCGGTGGCGATCACCACGTGGTACTGGTTGAGCTGGGTGTAGATCGTCGAGACCTGGCGCTGGCCGAAGGCGTCATACAGCACGTCGTCAATCGCCTGGGGCGTGATGCCGAGGCGCGAGGCGGTGGCGCGGTCAAAGGTCAGCTGGATCTGATTGCCGAATTGCATCGCCTGGCTTTGCACGTCGGTGAACATCGGGTCTTGCTTGATCGCCGCCAGCAGCTTGTTGGTCCACTGCTCCAACTCGTCCGGGTCGGTGGCTTGCAGGCCCAGCCGGTAGCTGGTGGTGGACACCGTGGCGTCGAGGGTCAGGTCCTGTACCGAGTGCAGGTACAGGCGGATCCCGGCGTCGTCGGCGTTGGCATCGGAGAGCCGGCGGATCACCTCGGTGGCACTGTCGCGCTCGCCGCGCGGCTTGAGGTTGATCAGCAGGTTGCCCTGGTTGATGGTCGGGTTGGTCTGGTCGATACCGACGAAGGACGACAGGCTTTGCACCGCCGGGTCCTTGAGGATTCGCGCGGCCAGGCGCTGTTGTTCGGTCTGCATCTGCTGGAACGAAACCGTCGGCGCCGCCTGGGAAATACCCTGGATCAGCCCGGTGTCCTGGTCGGGGAAAAAGCCCTTGGGCATGATCACCAGAATCATCAGGGTCAGCGCGGCGGTGAGCGCTATCGAGATCAGGGTCAAGGTGCGGTGCGCCAACACCCAGTCAAGGCCACGCACGTAGTGGGTGTTGATGCGGTCGAAGAAATCCGCGCGGCGTTCCTGGTGCTTATTCTTGAGCATCCGCGCGCACATCATCGGCGTGAGGGTCAGGGAGATGAACGCCGAGATAACGATGGTCACGGCCACGGTCATGGCGAATTCGCGGAACAGCCGGCCGACCACATCGCCCATGAACAGCAGCGGGATCATCACTGCAATCAGCGCAATCGACAGCGAAATAATCGTGAAGCCGATTTGCTCCGAACCCTTGAGCGCCGCCTCCAGCGGCGAGTCGCCCGCCTCGATATAGCGCGTGATGTTTTCGATCATCACGATGGCGTCGTCC
The DNA here is from genome assembly GCF_013386315.1 of Pseudomonas sp. P7779. Lineage (NCBI taxonomy): Bacteria > Pseudomonadati > Pseudomonadota > Gammaproteobacteria > Pseudomonadales > Pseudomonadaceae > Pseudomonas > Pseudomonas sp. P7779. Next base: position 12,158 of record NZ_JACARZ010000061.1, read on the forward strand.
ACCACGAACCCGATGGCGATAGTCAGCGCCATCAGTGTCAGGTTGTTCAGGGAGAAGCCCAGCGCATAGGCCACCGCCAGGGTGCCCACCAGCGTCAGCGGCACGGTGACTGCCGGAATAACCGTCGCCGCAACGTCGCGCAGGAAAATGAAAATCACGATCACCACCAGCAGCACCGCCACCGCCAGTTCGTACTGCACATCGGTGACCGAGGCGCGGATGGTTTGCGTGCGGTCGGTCAGCACATCGACCTTCAAGGTACCCGGCAAACTGGCCCGCAGCTTGGGCAGCAATTGCTGCACGCGGTCGACCACCTGAATCACATTGGCGCCGGGCTGGCGCTGGATGTTCAGCACAATCGACGGCGTGCTGTTGGTCCACGCAGCCTGGCGCGGGTTCTCCGGGCCCTGGGTGGAACTGGCGATCTGTGACAGGCGAATCGGTGCGCCATTTTTATAGGCGATCACCAGGTCGCGGTATTCCTCGGCCGATTGCAGCTGGTCGTTGGCACCAATCGAATACGCCTGGAACTTGCCGTCGATATTGCCCTTGGCCTGGTTGACGTTGGCCGTGCCGAGGGAGGTGCGCAGGTCATCAATGGACAGGCCGAGGCTATTGAGCGCCGAGGTATTCGCCTCGACCCGCACCGCCGGGCGCTGACCGCCGCTGATGGTCACCAGGCCGACGCCAGTGATCTGCGAGATCTTCTGCGCCAGCCGTGTATCCGCCAGGTCCTCGACCTTGGTCAGCGGCAACACATCGGAGGTCAGGGACAGGGTCAGCACCGGCGCATCCGCCGGATTGACCTTGCTGTATACCGGTGGGTACGGCAGGTTGGCCGGCAGGAAGGTGCCGGCGGCGTTGATCGCGGCCTGCACTTCCTGCTCTGCCACGTCCAGGGACAGCGACAGGTCGAATTGCAGGGTCACCACCGAAGCGCCGTCGGAGCTGGTGGAGTTCATCGACTTGAGGCCCGGCATCTCGCCGAGCTGGCGCTCCAGCGGCGCGGTGATCGAGGAGCTGACCACGTCCGGGCTGGCGCCGGGGTATTGGGTGAAGACCTGGATGGTCGGGTAGTCGACTTCAGGCAACGCCGACACCGACAACAGGTGATACCCCAACATGCCCAGCAACAGCACCGCGACCATCATCAAGGTGGTGGCGACGGGACGTTCGATAAAGGGCCGCGAAATGTTCATGCTCGGCAGCTCCTCACTGGGCGACGACCTTCACGGCCGAACCGTCATCCAGTTTGTCGGCGCCTTCGGTGATCACCTGCTCGCCTGGCTTGACCCCGTTCTCGAGCACCGCCGACACATCGCCCAACGATGGGCCGGTCTTGATGTTGCGCAGGCTGGCCTTGTCGCCATTCACCACGAACACAAAATCGCCCTTGCTGCCATGCTGGATCGCCCGGGTGGGCACCACGGCAACCTGGGCCAGGGTGTCGGCCTTCAGGCGCGCATTGACGAACTGGTTGGGGAACAGCGCACTGCCCGAATCATCGAACTGCGCCTTGACCTTGATGGTGCCGGTGGAGGTGTCTACCTGGTTGTCCAGGGCCAACAGGCTGCCGGTGGCCAGCAGGGCTTTCTTGTTGCGGTCGTAGGCCAGCACCGTCACGGCGCCACGGCCCAGGGCTTGGTTGATAGCGCCCAAGTCGTCCTCGGGGACCGCGAACACCACGGTGGCCGGGTTCATCTGGGTAATCACCACGATGCCGGTGGTGCTGGTGGTGGTGACGTAATTGCCGGGGTCGACCAGGCGCAGGCCCACCACACCGTCGACCGGCGAAGTGATGGTGCAGTAGCCGACCTGCACTTCAAGGTTCTGCACATTGCCCTGGTCGGCAGCCACGGTGCCCAGTTGTTGCTGGACCAAGGACGCCTGGGTGTCGACGGTTTGCTGGCTGGTAGAACCGGCCTTGACCAGTTCGCGGTAGCGCACCAGATCGCGCTGGGCATTGCTCAACACAGCCTGGTCGTGGGCCAGGGTACCCTTGGCCACGGCCAGTTGGGCCTTGAGGGCGCGGTCATCGATCCGCGCAATCACCTGGCCCTTACTGACGTGCTGGCCTTCCTTGAATTCCACGCTGCTGAGGATGCCATCGACCTGGGTGACCACGGTCACACTGCGGGTGGGGGTGACGGTGCCGAGGGCATCGATATACACCGGCACGTCCTGCAACACCACCGGCACCACGGCCACCGGTTCGCCGGTGACGGCCGGCCGGCCTTTGTGCCCGCCTGCAAAGAAGTGCAAACCCAGGGCAATCAACAACGCTACCAGTAACAACGTGCCAACGGCCCAGGCGAACGTACGTCGTCTGCTTTTCTCCACGGGTTTCTCTCTCGAACGCCGAAAACAGGAAGGGGCGGCCAGGCTAAATGGCCGCTCGCTGCCTGAACTCTAGCAGCGCGCTGGAGCTGTGCCTGTACGACCGTGAATGCGTTCAGCATCAAGACAGACAAAGTCAGCTGGGCGCCCCGCCATGCAAGGGCTGCGGCGGGATTCTTGAGCCCTGCGCAAAGCCGGTGCTACCATGCCAGACCGCCTGTCTTGGCAAGGAACCTCCTGGTCTATGAGCACCATTCGCGAGCGCAACAAAGAACTGATCCTGCGGGCTGCCAGTGAGGAGTTTGCCGACAAGGGCTTCGCCGCGACCAAAACCAGCGACATCGCCGCCAAGGCCGGGCTGCCCAAGCCCAACGTCTACTACTACTTCAAGTCCAAGGACAATCTCTATCGCGAGGTGCTCGAAAGCATTATCGAGCCGATCCTGGCGGCCTCCACACCGTTCAATCCTGATGGCGACCCTTCGGCCGTGCTGAGCGGGTACATCCGCTCGAAGATCTGCATCTCCCGGGATTTGCCGTTTGCCTCGAAAGTGTTTGCCAGTGAGATCATGCACGGCGCCCCGCATTTGAGCCCCGAGCAGGTGGAACAGCTGAATGCCCAGGCCAAGCACAACATCGACTGCATCCAGAGCTGGGTGGACCGTGGGCTGATTGCGCCGATTGATCCGCATCACCTGATGTTCAGCATTTGGGCGGCGACGCAGACGTATGCGGATTTTGACTGGCAGATTTCGGCGGTGACCGGCAAGGCGAAGTTGGATGAAGCGGATTATGAGGCGGCGGCGCAGACGATTATTCGGTTGGTGTTGAAGGGGTGTGAGCGGGACTGATAGACCGCGGTGTAGCCATCGCAGGCAAGCCAGCTCCCACACTGGATTTGTGCCGGACACAGAATGTATGAACGACGGAGATCCACTGTGGGAGCGGGCTTGCCCGCGATAGCTATCGCCCAGACACATCCTGCCAAAAGCTGGCCCCCCCCTTAAAATATTCCTGTCTAGCCTTTCAGAACTCACTTCTGCAAAGGGGCAACGGAATGCCTGATCTACCCGCATCATGTCGTCTACGCACAGGCCGCTATAACGAACCCAACCGAATTTATCTTCTGACCAGTAACACACTGCATCGCGAACCAATATTCAGCGACTTCAAGCTAGGCAGACTGGTGGTGCAGCAATTCAGAATTGCGCAAAACCAGCGACTGGCAACCTCACTCGCCTGGGTAGTGATGCCCGATCATTTCCACTGGTTGATTTCGCTGGAAAACGGTTCGCTGGCTGACCTGATGCGCCAAGTCAAATCCAAAAGTACTCGAGTCGTGAATGCCGTTGCCGGGCGAAAAGGGCGTCTTTGGCAACCAGGTTTCCATGATCATGCCGTGCGGCGCGAAGAAAACCTTGAGGGCATAGCTCGGTACATCGTGGCCAATCCCTTGAGGGCGGGGCTGGTGAAAAAATATGGCGACTACCCACTGTGGGATGCGATCTGGCTTTGACTGGAGACCGAGTCGCCGCCATCGCGGGCAAGCCCGCTCCCACATTTTGATTCGTGAATACATTCAACTGTGGGAGCTGGCTTGCCTGCGATGACTATCCATCAGTCACCTCACATCAAGCAGTAACCCCCGCATCCGCCAACAACCCCAACCCCTCGATCGCACTGATCGCACACTGCTCGTCAATATCCGACGTATCCCCGCTGATCCCGATCGCGCCCAGCACCACACCCGCCTGATCCCGGATCAACACCCCGCCCGGTGCCGGCACCACGCTGCCCTGCCCCAGGCTGTTCAGCGCGGCAATAAACGCCGGCCGTTGCTGTGCGTCCAGCGCCAGCAAGCGCGAGCCCTTGCCCAGGGCTATCGCGCCCCAGGCCTTGCCAATCGCGATCTGCGGGCGCAGCAGGCTCGCGCCATCCTCGCGCTGCAACGTTATCAAATGCCCGCCGCTGTCGAGTACCGCAACGGTCAGCGGTGCCGCCGAAATGGTGCGGCCTGCCGCGATGGCGTGGCTGGCCAGGTTGACTGCGACTTTCAAGGTTAAAGCGCTCATGGGTGCCGTCCTTATCTTGTTATGGGAAAGCCGTGGGGCTCTGTCTGATCAGAAGCTCGATCAAACAAATAGAACACAATAGATTTATTTTTTGTATACAATATTTCGAAACATACGCACCACACGTCGAAATATTCCCGTCCATAAGCCTTCCGACGAACGTAAAGGCCACCCAAGAAAATGGATTGACCTGCCCCGCTCGCCGTGAATACACTTCGGACCAACACCACTTGTATACAATTACAAAACGCAAGAGGCACCAAAACCATGAGCAAAATGAGAGCAATCGAAGCCGCTGTCCTGGTGATGCGCCGTGAAGGGGTCGACACCGCCTTCGGTATCCCGGGCGCCGCGATCAACCCGCTGTATTCGGCCTTGCAGAAGGTCGGTGGCATCGATCACGTCCTTGCTCGCCACGTTGAAGGCGCCTCGCACATGGCCGAGGGCTACACCCGCACCAAGGCCGGCAATATCGGCGTGTGCATCGGCACCTCGGGCCCGGCGGGCACCGACATGGTTACCGGCCTGTACAGCGCCTCGGCGGACTCGATCCCGATCCTGTGCATCACCGGCCAGGCGCCGCGGGCACGCATGCACAAGGAAGACTTCCAGGCTGTCGACATCACCAGCATCGTCAAGCCGGTGACCAAGTGGGCGACCACCGTCCTGGAACCCGGCCAGGTGCCGTATGCCTTCCAGAAGGCCTTTTATGAAATGCGCTCCGGTCGCCCGGGCCCGGTGCTGATCGACCTGCCATTCGACGTACAAATGGCCGAGATCGAATTTGACATCGACGCCTACCAACCACTGCCCCTGGCCAAGCCTTTGGCGACCCGCATCCAGGTGGAAAAAGCCCTGGCCCTGCTGGACCAGGCCGAGCGCCCATTGCTGGTGAGCGGTGGTGGCGTGATCAACGCCGACGCCAGCGAACTGCTGGTGGAATTCGCCGAGTTGACCGGCATCCCGGTGATCCCGACCCTGATGGGCTGGGGCACGATCCCGGACGATCACCCGCAGATGGTGGGCATGGTCGGCCTGCAAACGTCCCACCGTTATGGCAACGCCACGATGTTGAAATCGGACGTGGTGCTGGGCATCGGTAACCGCTGGGCCAACCGTCACACCGGTTCGGTGGAGGTGTACACCGAGGGCCGCAAATTCATTCACGTGGACATCGAGCCGACGCAAATCGGCCGCGTATTCACCCCGGACCTGGGCATCGTTTCCGACGCCGGCTCTGCATTGACCATGTTCATTGAAGTGGCCCGCGAGTGGAAAGCCGCCGGCAAGCTCAAGGACCGCAGCGCCTGGCTCCACGATTGCCAGCAGCGCAAGGCCACCCTGCACCGCAAGACCCACTTCGACAACGTGCCGGTCAAGCCGCAACGGGTGTACGAAGAGATGAACCAGGTGTTCGGCAAAGACACCTGCTACGTCAGCACCATCGGCCTGTCGCAGATTGCCGGCGCGCAGTTCCTGCACGTCTACAAACCACGCCACTGGATCAACTGCGGCCAGGCCGGCCCGCTCGGCTGGACCATTCCGGCGGCACTGGGTGTGGTCAAGGCGGACCCGACCCGCAACGTCGTGGCACTGTCCGGTGACTATGACTTCCAGTTCATGATCGAAGAGCTGGCCGTGGGCGCACAGTTCAAGCTGCCGTACATCCACGTGGTGGTGAACAACTCCTACCTGGGGCTGATCCGCCAGGCCCAGCGCGGGTTTGAAATGGACTACTGCGTGCAGCTGTCCTTCGACAACCTCAACGCACCGGAACTCAACGGTTACGGCGTCGACCACGTGGCCGTCGCCGAAGGCCTGGGTTGCAAGGCCCTGCGGGTGTTCGAGCCGGGCCAGATCCAGCCGGCACTGCGCAAGGCCCAGGAAATGATCGAAGAATTCAAGGTTCCGGTGATCGTTGAGATTATTCTGGAACGGGTGACCAATATTTCCATGGGCACCGAGATCAACGCCGTCAACGAATTCGAAGATCTGGCACTGGTGGGCAACGACGCGCCGACTGCCATTTCACTGCTCGATTAAGGAGAACCCCATGCCGCGTTTTGCCGCCAACCTGTCCATGCTGTTTACCGAACAGGACTTTCTTGCCCGTTTCAAAGCCGCCGCCGACGCGGGGTTCAGTGGTGTGGAATACCTGTTTCCCTATGAATTCAGCTCAGCTGAAATCAAGGCGCAACTCGATGCCCACGGCCTGACCCAAGTGCTGTTCAACCTGCCGGCCGGTGACTGGGCCAAGGGCGAACGCGGCCTGGCCTGCCACCCGGACCGGGTCGAGGAGTTCCGTGCCGGGGTCAACCTGGCCATCGCCTACGCCCAGGTACTGGGCAATACCCAGGTCAACTGCCTGGCGGGGATTCGCCCGGCCGGCGTGGATGACGCGACGCTTGAAAAAACCTTCGTCGCCAACCTCAAGTACGCCGCCGACAAGCTGCAGGCGGTAGGCATCAAGCTTGTGATGGAGATGATCAATACCCGCGACATCCCGGGCTTCTACCTGAACAACACGGCGCAGGCCCTGTCGATTCGCGAGCAGGTGGGCAGTGCCAACCTGTTCCTGCAATACGACATCTATCACATGCAAATCATGGAAGGTGACCTGGCCCGCACCATGGCTGCGCACCTGGGTGAGATCAACCACATCCAGCTGGCGGACAACCCGGGGCGCAACGAGCCGGGGACCGGTGAGATCAACTACCGCTTCCTGTTCGAACATTTGGACCGCATCGGTTATCAGGGTTGGGTCGGCTGTGAGTACAAACCGTTGACCACCACCGAAGCGGGTTTGGGTTGGCTCAAAAGCCACAACGCGATCTAACTGAACAAACACAGCACCCAATGTGGGAGCGGGCTTGCTCGCGAAAGCGGTGGATCAGTCGACATCAATGCTGAATGTCGGCCCCCATTCGCGAGCAAGCCCGCTCCCACAGTGGATCTCCTGTGTTTAGCAGGCCGCGCCAGGCCTGCACACCTAACAATAAGAGGATTTTCGTCATGGCTAAAATCGGATTTATCGGCACCGGCATCATGGGCCAACCCATGGCTGCCAACCTGCAAAAGGCCGGTCACCAACTGTTTCTTTCCGAGCATCACGGCAAGGCGCCGGCTGAACTGATCAGCGCTGGTGCGGTGGCCCTGGCCAACCCGCAGCAAGTGGCCCAGGAAGCCGAATTCATCATCGTCATGGTGCCCGACACTCCGCAGGTCGATGATGTGCTGTTCCGCGCCGACGGCGTTGCCGCAGGCCTTGGGCCGAACAAAGTGGTGATCGACATGAGTTCGATCTCGCCCACCGCCACCAAGGCCTTCGCCGCGAAGATCAACGAGACCGGCGCACGTTACCTCGACGCCCCGGTGTCCGGTGGTGAAGTCGGTGCCAAGGCCGGCACCCTGAGCATCATGATCGGCGGCGACCCGCACACCTTCGAACGCGCCCTGCCGCTGTTCCAGGCCATGGGCAAGAACATCACCCTGGTGGGCGGCAATGGCGATGGCCAGACCGCCAAGGTGGCCAACCAGATCATCGTTGCGTTGAACATCCAGGCGGTGGCGGAAGCGCTGCTGTTCGCCTCGAAGAACGGCGCCGACCCGGCCAAGGTGCGTGAAGCACTGATGGGGGGGTTTGCTTCGTCGAAAATCCTCGAAGTGCATGGCGAGCGCATGATCAAGGGCACCTTCGATCCGGGCTTCCGCATCAACCTGCACCAGAAGGATCTTAACCTGGCCCTGGCCGGTGCCAAGGAGCTGGGGATCAACCTGCCGAACACCGCCGGCACGCAGCAGGTGTTCAGCACCTGCACCGCCATCGGTGGCGGCAACTGGGACCACTCGGCGCTGATCAAGGGCCTGGAACATATGGCGAATTTTTCGATTCGCGATAAATAACCCCCTGATCGTTCCCACGCTCTGCGTGGGAATGCAGCCGTGACGCTCCGCGTCACAACAGCGGACGCAGAGCGTCCAGTGATTCATTCCCACGCGGAGCGTGGGAACGATCTGATGCATACCTAATAACAAGAATCCCCGGGAGCCCGCTTATGTCGGTCGATCCGCAACACCTGCTTCGCGAGCTGTTTGCCACAGCCATCGACGCCGCCCACCCCCGGCAAGTCCTCGAACCCTATCTGCCCGCCGACCGCAGCGGCCGGGTCATCGTGATCGGCGCCGGCAAAGCCGCCGCCGCCATGGCGCTGGTGGTGGAAAACTGCTGGCAAGGCGAAGTCTCGGGCCTGGTGGTCACCCGCTACGGCCACGGCGCACCCTGCAAGAAAATCGAGGTGGTCGAAGCCGCGCACCCGGTGCCGGACGCCGCAGGCCAGGCCGTGGCCAAGCGTGTGCTGGAGCTGATCAGCAACCTGGGCGAAGACGACCGCGTGATCTTCCTGCTCTCCGGCGGCGGCTCTGCACTGCTCGCCCTTCCGGCCGCCGGCATCACCCTGGCGGACAAGCAAGCGATCAACAAGGCCCTGCTCAAATCCGGCGCCACCATCGGCGAGATGAACTGCGTGCGCAAGCACCTCTCGGCGATCAAGGGCGGGCGCCTGGCCAAGGCAAGCTGGCCTGCCACCGTCTACACCTACGCGATTTCCGATGTACCGGGCGACCAGGCCACGGTCATCGCTTCCGGCCCCACCGTTGGCGACCCCAGTACCTCGCAACAGGCGCTGGCGATTCTCAAGCGCTACCAGATTGAAATCCCGGCGTCGGTGCGCACCTGGCTGCAAAGCCCGGAGTCGGAAACCGTCAAGCCCGGGGACCCGGTGCTCGCCCGTAGCCATTTCCAACTGATCGCCCGTCCGCAGCAATCCCTCGAAGCGGTGGCAGTGAAAGTCCGCCAGGCCGGTTTCAGCCCGCTGATCCTCGGCGACCTGGAAGGCGAAGCGCGGGACGTGGCCAAGGTGCACGCCGGTATCGCCCGGCAAATCATCCAGCACGGCCAACCCCTGGCGGCGCCTTGCGTGATCCTCTCCGGCGGCGAAACCACCGTCACCGTACGCGGCAATGGCCGTGGCGGACGCAACGCCGAATTCCTGCTGAGCCTCACCGACAGCCTCAAGGGCCTGCCCGGCGTCTACGCCCTGGCGGGTGACACCGACGGCATCGACGGCTCGGAAGACAACGCCGGCGCGATCATGACGCCCACCAGCTACGCCCGCGCCGAAGCCCTGGGCTTGAGCGCCAGTGACGAGCTGGACAACAACAATGGCTACGGCTACTTCGCGGCCCTCGACGGCTTGATCATCACCGAGCCGACCCGCACCAACGTCAACGATTTCCGCGCCATTCTGATTCTTGAAAGTCCTGAAAGAGAGTCCCCTGAACATGACGCCTGACAAGAAGGTCAAGATCCTCGCCACGCTGGGCCCGGCCACCGACAGCATCGACGACATTCGCGAGCTGGTGGAAGCCGGGGTGAATATCTTTCGCCTGAACTTCAGCCATGGCGATCATGCCGACCACGCCCAACGCTACCAGTGGATTCGCCAGGTGGAACGCCAGCTCAATTATCCCCTCGGCATCCTGATGGACCTGCAAGGGCCGAAGCTGCGGGTGGGGCGTTTTGCCGAAGGAAAAGTGCAACTGATTCGCGGCCAGGCCCTGCGCCTGGACCTCGACCCGACACCCGGTGACCAGCGGCGGGTCAACCTGCCCCACCCGGAAATCATCGCGGCCCTGCAGCCCGGCATGGACCTGCTGCTGGACGACGGCAAGCTGCGCCTGCGGGTGATCACCAAGCACGCCGATGCCATCGACACCACCGTGCTCAATGGCGGTGAACTGTCGGACCGCAAAGGCGTGAACGTACCCCAGGCATTGCTGGAGCTCAGCCCGCTGACCGCCAAGGACCGCCGCGACCTGAGCTTCGGCCTGGAGCTGGGAGTGGACTGGGTGGCGCTGTCGTTTGTGCAACGCCCGGAAGACATCCGCGAAGCCCGCGAGTTGATCGGCGACAAGGCGTTCCTGATGGCCAAGATCGAGAAGCCCTCGGCGGTGCAGCGCCTGCAGGAAATCGCCGAGCTGAGCGACGCGATCATGGTCGCCAGAGGCGACCTGGGGGTGGAAGTGCCGGCGGAAAGCGTGCCGCAAATCCAGAAGGACATCATTGGTGTGTGCCGCCAGTTGGGTAAACCGGTGGTGGTGGCCACGCAGATGCTTGAATCCATGCGCTTCTCCCCGGCGCCGACCCGGGCCGAGGTCACCGACGTGGCCAACGCAGTGGCGGAAGGGGCGGACGCGGTGATGCTGTCGGCGGAAACCGCTTCCGGTGAATACCCGTTGGAGGCCGTGCTGATGATGAGCAAGATCATTCGCCAGGTGGAAAATGGCCCGGATTACCAGACCCAGCTGGACGTCAGCCGGCCCAAGGCGGATGCCACGGTGTCGGACGCCATCAGCTGTGCTATCCGCCGTATCAGCAGCATCCTGCCGGTGGCAGTGCTGGTGAACTACAGCGAGTCGGGCACCTCCACCTTGCGGGCGGCGCGGGAGCGGCCGGCGGTGCCGATTCTGAACCTGACACCGAACCTGTCGACGGCGCGACGCTTGAGCGTGGCGTGGGGCGTGCATTCGGTGGTGAACGATCGGCTGCGGCAGGTGGATGAGGTGTGTTCCACGGCGTTGGAGATTGCCCAGGCACAGGGTATGGCGGAGCGTGGGGATACGTTGGTGATTACCGCGGGGGTGCCATTCGGGCAGCCAGGGTCGACCAATTCGTTGCGGATCGAGACATTGATCTAATCCCCTGTGGCGAGGGAGCTTGCTCCCGCTGGACTGCGCAGCAGGCCCATCTTTTGGGGCCGCTGCGCGCCCCAGCGGGAGCAAGCTCCCTCGCCACAAGATTCGGCGCTTTCCTGCAGATTATTGATCATGCCCAACCAACCCTGCCCCGACTGGGCCGAAGCCCTGCTCAACGGCTTCAGCCAGATATTCCTGCAGCGCCACCCGCTGTGTGGCCTGCTCTGCCTGCTGGCGATCCTGGTCGGCGCCCCGGCCCTGCTCGGCGGCGCGCTGCTGGGCGGTGTCGCCGGCTTGCTGACCGCCCAACGCCGCGGCTATCCCAAGGCCGAACGCCAGGCCGGTCTCTATAGCTACAACGGCGTGCTGCTCGGCTTGCTGATCAGCCAGCACTTCAGCTGGTCGGCACTGCTGCCGCCGTTGATTCTCGCCTGCGGTGGCCTCAGCGCAATCCTCACTCGCCAGTGGCTCAAACGCGCCGCCAACCCCGATGACCTGCCCGCCTACACCGCACCGTTTGTGGTACTCGGCTGGCTGCTGCTGGGCACCACCGCGCCCGCCGCATTTGCCGCCAGCGAACCCGGCACCTGGGCGCTAATCTGCGCGCCGTTCACAGGTCTGGCCCAAGTCATCCTGATGGACCAACCCCTCGCCGGCCTGCTGATCGCCCTCGGCCTTTTAATAGCCAGCCGCCGCGCGGCCTTGTGGGCGCTGACCGGCGCGAGCCTCGGCGTGTTGATCGCCCTGTTGATGGACGAGCCCGCCAGCGCCCTGCTCGGCCTGCACAGCTATAACCCGGCGCTGGCCGCCCTGGCCCTCAGCCAGTATCGTCGCCAACCCTGGCTGCCGCTGATCGGCATTCTCCTGGCGATCATCCTCACGCCCGGCTTCACCGGCCTGAACCTGCCCGCGCTGACCGCGCCGTTTATCCTCGCCACCTGGCTGGTGCGCGCCAGTCAGCGGGTGATGCAGAAAACCCGCATGGACAGCCCCTTCGAATCCCCCTAGGCTTCGCTGATCTTCGATTCAGGCGACTTCCATGGACAGCAACAAGCACTGGCGTGAGCGTCTCTACGTCATGGTTTTCCAAAGTGACACCCCGGCCGGCCGACGCTTCGACAGCACCCTGTTGCTGATCATCCTGGCCAGCCTGGTGATCGTGATCCTCGACAGCATCCAGGAGGTCCACGACAACTACGCCAACGTGCTGGCCTATATCGAGTGGGGCTTCACCATCATCTTCGCCATCGAATACGGCCTGCGGCTGTATTGCTCGCCCAAGCCGTTGCGCTATGCCTTCAGCTTTTATGGGCTGGTGGATTTGCTGGCGATCGTGCCCGGGATCCTCGCGCTGTACTACAGCGACGCGCAGTACCTGCTGATTATCCGAATCATCCGGATGCTGCGGATTTTCCGCGTGCTCAAGCTCGGCCCGTACCTCAAGCAGGCCAACTACCTGATGTCGGCGCTGCGGGGCAGCAAGCAGAAGATCGTGGTGTTCCTGGTCAGCGTCTGCACCCTGGTCACGGTGTTCGGCACCTTGATGTACGTGATCGAAGGCCCGGAGCACGGCTTTACCAGTATTCCCAAGGGCATCTATTGGGCAATCGTGACGCTGACCACCGTGGGTTTTGGCGATATCGTGCCGAAGACCCCGCTGGGCCAGGTGATTTCGTCGCTGGTGATGATCACCGGTTATTCGATCATCGCGGTGCCCACCGGGATCTTCACCGCCGAACTGGCCAACGCCATGCGCGGTGAGCAATTGCAAACGGATTGCCCGGTGTGCAAGAAAAACAGCCATGAGCCCAATGCAGCGTTTTGCTCACGGTGTGGCAGCGCGCTTTTCAAGAAACTGGAATAAGCAAAGTTCTTTTTAATCTTTAAGCGACTATGCGCCCCCCCGTTATAGTCGCTGGCATATTGCCCCCATGCGTTTCAAAAACCTTCTCGAACAACAAGGAATGAGCAGTGAAAAAACTCGTTAGTGCCTCTCTCCTGGCCGCCGGCCTCGCACTGGCTGGCGTCGTCCAGGCCGCCCCGGTCACCCTGCTCAACGTCTCCTATGACGTGATGCGTGACTTCTACAAGGACTACAACGCCGCCTTCCAGAAGCACTGGGCCGCCGAGCATCCAAACGACAAGCTGACCCTGCAGATGTCCTTCGGTGGTTCGAGCAAACAAGCGCGCTCGGTGATCGACGGCCTGCCGGCTGACGTGATCACCATGAACATGGCCACCGACATCAACGCCCTGGCGGACAACGGCAAACTGGTGCCGGACAACTGGGTTACCCGCCTGCCGAACAACAGTGCGCCGTTCACTTCGGCCACGGTGTTCATCGTGCGCAAAGGCAACCCGAAAGCCCTGAAAGACTGGCCGGACCTGCTCAAGGATGGCGTGCAAGTCATCGTGCCGAACCCGAAGACCTCCGGTAACGGCCGTTACACCTACCTCTCGGCCTGGGGTTATGTGCTGAAGAATGGCGGCGACGAAGAGAAGGCCAAGAAGTTCGTGGGTGACCTGTTCAAGCACGCACCCGTGCTGGACACCGGTGGCCGTGCCGCTACCACCACATTCATGACCAACCAGATCGGCGACGTGCTGGTGACCTTTGAGAACGAAGCAGAAATGATCGCCCGTGAATTCGGCCGTGATCAGTTCGAAGTGATCTACCCGAGCGTTTCCGCAGAAGCTGAGCCGCCAGTGTCGATCGTCGACAAAGTGGTCGAGAAGAAAGGCACCAAAGTGGCTGCCGAGGAATACCTGAAGTACCTGTGGTCGCCGGAAGGCCAGGAAATTGCCGCCAACAATTACCTGCGTCCACGTGACCCGAAAGTGCTGGCCAAGTACACCGACCGTTTCCCGAAAGTCGACTTCCTGTCGGTAGAGAAGACCTTTGGCGACTGGCGCACCGTGCAGAAGACCCACTTCAATGATGGCGGGGTTTTTGACCAGATCTACTCCGGCCAATAAGCAGTTCTGACTGGAGAAACCCGGTCAAAAATGTGGGAGCGGGCTTGCTCGCGAAGGCGGTGGATCAGTCGGTACATCCGGTGACTGTCACACCGCATTCGCGAGCAAGCCCGCTCCCACATTTGTTTCAGTGTTCAGCGGTTACATCGGCGGTGTCACGCCATCCTTACCCGCAGAAATCGCCTGGGCCGTCACGCTCCCGTCCGCGCCCTTCGCCGCAAACATCACCACCTTCACCCCAGGCTTCAGCAAGCTGCGATCACCCGGCTCCAGGTTGACGATCGGCACATCATCCGGCACCACGATCTTCTGCTCGCCGCCCTTGTACTTGACGGTCAACGTGCGGCCATTGCTCACCACCAGGTCACCCACGGTGCCGTTGGTCATGCTGCTGCCTTCCTTCAGGTCGAACGCACGGTGCCCATCGCCTGTACCGGCCATCGCCGGTGGGAATACATGCACTTCCAGCGCCGTCAGGGTGCCATCCGCGTTGGGCATGGCCGCCGAACCGATGTAACTGCCGGGCTTGATGTCTTCGATTTTTGCCAGGGTGACCGCACGCACCTGCGTGTCCTTGGTCAGGTGCACGGTGACGTCTTCACCGCTGTTGACCTTAACGTGCATCGCGTCGCCGTCCATCGCGGTAATCGCACCCCGCACGCCGACACGCGGGGCATCTGCGGCCTGGGCAACGCCCACGGTCATCAGCGCGGCCAGGCTGGAGGCCAGGAGCATCTTGTTGAATGTCGTCTTCATGGCAGTCGATTTCCTGTTTATGCAGTTGTGACTGAATGTATCATCGACCTTCAGCGCGAAAGTTAACGTTTCAGTCATTAATTCCCGGCATGAGTGTTATCACCACAGACAGGCTACTCCCGCCCGGGGCCAGTCTTTATCCTCGCTCGCCACAATCCTTCGCTTTTATGAGAACGCCATGAACGCCACGCCCCCCGTTACAAGCACGATGACCCGAGGCATGGTGATGCTGTTTGCGTTCTGTTGCGGCGCCATCGTCGCCAACATCTACTACGCGCAACCGATCATCGAGCTGATCGCCCCGGACATCGGCCTCACGCCGGCCATGGCCAGCCTGATCGTGTCCCTGACCCAGATCGGCTATGCCCTGGGCCTGTTCTTCCTGGTGCCGTTGGGCGACCTGCTGGAAAACCGCCGGCTGATGATCATCACCACCGTGGTGGCCATCGCCAGCCTGCTGGGTGCGGCGTTCACCGAACAGCCGAACCTGTTCCTGCTGGTGTCGCTGCTGATCGGCTTCAGTTCGGTGTCGGTACAGATCCTGATTCCGCTGGCGGCGCACCTGGCGCCGGCTGAATCCCGTGGCCGGGTGGTCGGCAGCATCATGGGCGGCTTGCTGCTGGGTATCCTGCTGGCGCGACCGGTGTCCAGCGTGGTGGCCGACCACTTCGGCTGGCGCGCCATGTTCATGGCCGCCGCGGCACTGATGGCGTTTATCAGCGTGGTGCTGATGCTGACCATCCCCAAGCGCCAACCGGATCACGCGGCCAGCTATGGCCAGTTGCTCGCCTCGCTGGGCACCTTGCTGCGCCGCCAGCCGGTGCTGCGCCAGCGCGCGTTTTACCAGGGCTGCATGTTCGCCACCTTCAGCCTGTTCTGGACCGCCGCCCCGCTGGAACTGTCACGCAACCACGGCCTGAGCCAAAGCCAGATCGCCCTGTTTGCCCTGGTCGGTGCCCTGGGCGCCATCGCCGCACCCATCGCTGGGCGCCTGGCGGACGCCGGCCACACCCACCGCGCTTCGCTGCTGGCGATGCTGTTTGCCGCACTGAGCTTCCTGCCGGCCTTCGTGCACCCGCTGTACAGCGTGATCGGCCTGGCGGTGACCGGCGTGGTCCTGGACTTCTGCGTGCAGATGAACATGGTCCTTGGCCAGCGCGCCATCTACGCCCTCGACGCCAACAGCCGTAGCCGACTGAACGCGCTGTACATGACCAGCATCTTCATCGGCGGCGCCTTCGGCTCGGCGATTGCCAGCAGCGTGTACGAACACGGCGGCTGGCTGGGGGTGATGCTGGTGGGCAGCGCATTCCCGCTGGTGGCGTTGCTGCGCTTCTTGAGCGCCTCGCGGCAAGGGGCGGTGGCGACTGCCTGACCCACCTTACAACCGCATCAACCGCTCCAACGCCGCATCCGCCACAAATGACGAGTGACGAGGTCAAGGGCTTGCTGACTGATTGGGAATTACCGCCCAGGGATTTATGGGCGGTATCCCCTCCAGGAGGATGGCGAGCGCCCTGGCGCGTTGCTTTTCAGCGCAGGTGAGTAGACAGACCGATCACGTCCTCTGGCCGGATCAAGCGTGTGCTTTTAAGCAGGAAGTTTGTCTGACGCCGTCCCAGTAAGTCGATGCCCACAAAGTAACGCCCGCTCTGCTGGTTGTATTTGACGACGGTATCTCCAATACGGCCCGTGTAGCTATCCACCAGCCGCAAGGGCGTTCCGACTTCTGTCATTAAACCCGTCAGATCAATTGTGTCTTGGCCACTGGTGAAATCCATGATCAGGTCAGCGTCGTCATAGGCCGAGTCGCTGGCCTTCTCATACCTGAACGTGTTTCTACCGCCCACACCCCAGAGCGTATCTCCACCTGCCCCGCCGGTGAGAACGTTATCCACCGTATTGCCTATGAGCGTGTCACGGCCTGAGCCGCCAATCGCATTCTCCACGGTGACACCTTTGGCTATACCAACGTTATTGCGCAAGCCGCCTATGCTGGAGGCTGCGCCCTCGCGCAAGTCGATGGTCTGGTTCTGCCGGAAGCCCGAAAAGTCCAGGGTGTCATCGCCACCTTTGTCCCTCACCAGGAACCTGGGAGCGCCACTCTGGGAATGCAGGCTAAGGAAGGGATCACCGGTGTTGGAGTTGAAGCCATAGACAGTATCGTGCGGAGCAGGAAAAGGTTCCGGATTCGGGTCCGGTTGAGGTTCTGGCTTGGGCTCTGGTTGGGGCTCCGGCTTGGAAACTCCAGGTTCGTATGCCCCGCCAGTGACTATGTCACTGGCCTGAATGCCACCCACGCTCTTAATCAGAAAATCCGCTTTGCCCCTGCCAGTGGTGTCGAGACCCAGACTACCGTTTCCGCTGCGCGGGTCATGGCTCAGGACAATCTCGCCAGCACGCCCCGTAAACCGCTCAACAATGTTGAAATGCTTGATTGAGGTATTTTTCAATAAGCCCGAAAGGTCGATCTTGTCTGTGCCGCTGATGAAATCCAGGATTTCGTCAGGCCTGGTGAGTGTCGAGTCACTCGCTCTATCGTAAGCAAACACGTCCGCGCCTGCGCCGCCTGTCAACCTGTCTGAACCCGCTCCACCCTTGAGCCGGTTGCCGGCCTCATTCCCTATGAGCTCATCGTCACCTGAGCCACCTGTGGCATTTTCAATGACAACGCCCTTGGCGATAGACACATTACCCTTCAAGCCACCCACATTGGAAAACGACTCCGCATTCAGGTTGATCTTCTGGTTCTGGGAAAATAGCGAAAAGTTCAGCGTGTCATTCCCGCCCCCGTCCCATACCGAAAATATCGGGGCGTCCTTCGAGGACTCAAGGCTGAAGTGGTCACGGTCAGTATTGGATTCAAAGCCATAAGTAGTATCGGTATTCCGAATATTGAGATTGGCCCCGTAGAGTTTCTGTACGGCAGCAATATCATCTTTCATTGGCGTTGAAGGTTCGCGCGATTTGAAGTCATGGCCCGTATGATTGGTTTCTCGCCAGTAACTCATCACGCTGTGGGCTCTGGTGTCCTGCGTGTATAGGGCATCTGCATAAGAGTGCACACTTTCACCATAGTCCCCAGGGTGGCCAAGCCCCAGGGCATGTCCCAACTCATGTATGGCCGTTGATAAAAAAACATCGCCATGCCGTGGGGCATCAGAAGCGCCTTTCGTTCCAACCGTAGTGCTCATATCACCGTACCAGCGATTAGGCAGCCCAGACACCCCGCCATTGTCATCGGGATTGGCCTTGATGGTTATTGAACCATCCGGACCTGTCGCCCCCTCCTTGAAGACAATATTTGTCACGTCCTGCCAAGATGTCAGGGCTTTGCGCAAGGACGCTTTCTGTTGCACAGAGAATTGATCGTCAAGGGTGAAGGAAAGCTCGATTTTGTTATCGCCATTACGATCGTAATGCCTCGAACCCTCTCGCAGGATGTGCTTTGCAGCATCATCCGTGGTGAAGGTTTTTTTTGAGGTTGCGCCATCACTGGTAGTGGCCGCATTCAACGTAGATAGCTCATGACTTGAAACAGTCGGATTAACAAAAGAAGCAGTGACTCTCATACAAACAACATCCTTTTAGTTGAGACTTTGATTCATCAGGAAACAGACTTTCAACGCGACTTTTTCACTTAACAGCCGCCTTAAAATCTCACATGAAAAAACCGAATGTCACCCCTATGAACGTTTCAATTTAAATATCCAAACAGCCAGAAACACATCGCCAATTTTTTAAGCACACTATATTTATATTCAGAAGTTTCAGATCAGGCCAGCTCTGCATTCAATATGCGATACGAAGAAAACCGGAGACATATAAACCTACAATTACCCATCGCCCTAACCAGGGCATGAAAACAATCTGCTACACATCCGGCTGCTGCACCACGTGGTGCTGATGGCTGAGAGCCAGGCACTGGAAACAGGGCCAGACTCTGCCTTCACTCTGGCGGTTACCCAGGGGCGCCCGGCTGTTGAAGCAGACCTTTCAATAGCTGCAGCAACGTCGACAATGTCTTGGCGATCATCTCGTTCAACACTGCAAGCGTGGTCGTTTTCGAATCAGGCGCAGGGGGCGGCGCCGGGGACGGCACTACATTTGGCATGGGTAATGGCACCGGCTTGAACCCAGGCGTCGCCCCCGCCCACTGCACATCCGTCGAATTGATCTGGCCAACACTGTTGATCAACAACTCGGCTTTGCCACTGCCGTTCAGGTCAACTTCCAGGCTTGACCGGCCCGTGGCGGCGTCGTACTTGAGCAAGGCCTCGCCAGCGCGCCCCGTGAATCGGTCCGTGAACACCAGGGTGCCCACGCCGGCTTCTTTCAATGCGCCCGACAGGTCGATCTTGTCGGTACCGCTGGTAAAGTCCTCGATCAAGTCAGGATCCTGGGGCGTGGAATCACTGGCCTTGTCGTAGATAAACATGTCCGCTCCGCCGCCACCGCGCAACGTATCAGCCCCTGCTCCACCTTTGAGTCGATTGCCCGCCTCGTTACCGATCAGGGTGTCGCGACCGGCCCCACCTGTTGCGTTTTCAATTGTGCACCCCTTGGCAATCGAGACATTGCCCTTCAAGCCGCCCACGTCAGAGAACGACTCGGCATTGAGGTTGATCTTCTGGTTCTGTGAGAACCCTGAAAAGTCCAACGTATCGTCACCGCCGCCGTCCCATACGCAAAAAACGGGTTTGTCCGTGGCGCTCTTGAGCGTCATCGCCTCCCGCTCGGTGTTGGAGTTGAAACCATACGTGGTGTCGGTATTGCGGGTTTGGTGATTGGCCCCATACAACCGCTGCGCTGCCGCGATGTCGTCCATCATTGGCGCGGATGGATTCGAAGACTGAAAGTCGTGGCCGGCCTGGTTTTTCTCCGACCAGTAGCTCATGACGCTGCGCGCCTTGGTATCCCCGGCATAGACCGCGCCACTGTTGTAGGTAGAGCCGCCACCATTGTAGTTGCCTGGATGCTGCAGGCCGATGGCGTGCCCGACTTCATGTACCGCGGTCACCGAAAAGTGGCTGCCCAGGCCAGGTCTGCTCCCTGCTTTCAGCGTGCCTATCGTCGCGGTCGTGCTGGTGTTGGAGCGTGTAGGTGATGTGGCAACACCACGGTCACCGCGAGGGTTGTTTTTAATGTTTACCGTGCCGTCTGCCCCATCTGCCTGCTCCTTGAGGTTAATGTTGGCAACATCCTGCCAGGACTGCACCGCTTGACGAACGCGTTGTTGCTGCTGCGCGGTGAAACTGGGGTCGACGGTGTAGGACAGATCAACTTTCTTGTCGCCGTTACGATCGTGAAACCGCAGGTTGTCCCGCGAGATCTGCTTGCCGGCCTGATCCGTGGTGTAGGTCGGCTTGGCTTTCGCGCCGAAGCCAGTCGGACCGGGGTCAGACTCCGGCAAGTTTTGAAGCATGGGCCTGATGGAGATCGCGTCAAAAACGTTCATGAGAAAGAGCACTCTTTATTAATTAATAGACGAGCCGGAACAATCGGCATCAGCCATTAAGCTCCCATGCATGGAAAGCACGGGACAGCGCTTATTTAGTTCTCATCGAAACACTTAAAAGCGATGAAACACCCGCTAAGAAACTCAATAAATTACTTGCAATTTAAACAACTGAACACACACCAGCCGTTGCGGCAGCGCCTTGGTTTATCAGAAAAAAAACAAAAACCTACACAATGCCGCCAATATGAATACTCCAAACCGGCATCAACAAAGATACATCCACTCAAACTTTTCATCCAAATCCACCAGCGATCAGGACCTCACCGCTTGACATAACTTCCCACGCTAAATCACCCGCCCATCCCAGCCCACCGTCACATGCCGCGGCAGCTCCCGCCGATGCTGCAACAACCACGCATCCAGCGTATGCCCCACATGGGTCAGCACCCCCAACTGCGCACCCACCTCCTCAATACACTGCAATGCCAGCGTCAGGTCATTGTGATTGCGCGGTGCCTGCGGTTGCGGCGGCATGGAGCAATCGAGTACCAGCACATCCAGCGGCTCGCGTTGCAGCCAATCGCGGGTGGCGGGTGGCAGGCCAACGGTGTCGGTAAGGTAGGCAATGCGCCGCCCTTCACCTTCCAGCAGATACCCCAGGGTGGGCTTGGAATGCAGCAGCGGTAACGCGGTGACGCTCAGTTCACCCAACCGGCGGGTTTCAAACTCGGCAAACGGCTGGCTGAAATCGAGGATGCCGGGGTGCTTGTACAGGTCGGACAACCCTTCCGGATCCACCGGACCATGCACCGGAATCACCAGCCCCTGGCCCCAACGCAAATGCAGCAGGCCTTGGGCGTGATCGGCGTGGTAGTGGGTCTGGAGAATCCCGTTGAAACTGCGGGGCGGGAAGCGCTCGGTGAGGTCGGGCAACCCGCTGTCGATCAACCAGCGCTGGCCGCCACACTCGATCAATGCGCTGCATGGGCGGCGGCGCAGGCTCTGGTCATGGCGGGCCAGGCCACAGGCGGCGCACTCACAGCCATACACCGGCACTTGCCGCGCATCGCCGGTGCCCAGCAGTGTCAGGCGCATGCGGGTTGCCCGTCGAGGCAGCCCAGCAAGCGCTCGACCGTGTGTTCCAGTTGGCCGGAATTGTCGAGCAGGAACACATCTGCAGCAGCGCTCAATCCCTCGGCGAATCGCGCATTGCGCGCCAGGCGCAGATCAATATCCGCCAGGGATTCGCGCCCCCGCGCCAGCAAGCGCTGGCGCAACACCCCTTGGTCTACCGTCAGCAGCACCACCAGCAGGTTCGGGTAACGCAGCCGGGTTTGCGCCAGGTGGCCGCGGGAGCCGTTGACCAGCACATCGTGCCCCGCCGCCAGCCACTCATCGATTTCCCGTGGGATGCCATAGGACAACCCGTTGGCGTGCCAGCTGAGGGCAAATGCGCCCTCGGCCTCCATTGCGGCAAACTGCTCCGGGCTCACACCCTGCGCCGCTTCGCCCACCGCTTCCGCCGAGCGGGTGATGACCCGCCGCACAATGCGGCAACCACGCTCGGCCAGACGCGGTCGTGCAGCATCCAGCAGGCTGTCCTTGCCCGAACCCGATGGTCCGATGAGATAGATCAACCTGCCTGCCATCAAAACACCCTCTTCGCTTGTCGCCACACTTGTTGGACCACGGGCAGTCCGTCGCGGCTCCTGGCTTGCACCAGGTCGGCCCGCAGACCCGTGGCGATTTCGCCGCGATCGCTGAGGCCCGCCGCGTGCGCGGGCGCCAGGCTGATCATCCTGATTGCCCGCGACAGATTGCCGCCATCCTGTTGATCGGCCAGCACGAACGCCGCCTGCAACAGGCTGGCCGGGTAGTAGTCACTGGAAAGTATATCCAGCAATCCTTCGGCGGCCAGGCCGGCGGCGGCCACATTACCCGAGTGGGACCCGCCACGCACCACGTTCGGCGCGCCCATCAGAACTTTCATGTTCAGTTGCCGGCAGCCACGGGCGGCTTCCAGGGTGGTGGGGAATTCGGCGATGGTCATGCCGTAGCGCGCCGACTCCTCGACGTGAGCCAGGGTCGCATCGTCATGGCTGGCCACCGACAGGCCGCGTTCCAGGCAATGCTCGACGATCGCGGCGCGGTAGCGGTCGCTGTACTCCCTGGAGTTGGCCATTTGCAGCTTGATGAACGCGTCCATGGTCTCGTCGTTCAGGTGGTACTTGCCCATGTAGTACTCGCGGTACTTGGATTCAAGCACGAACTGGCGCTGGCCCGGCGAGTGGTCCATCACTGACACCAACTGCACCAACGGGTTTTCCACCAGGTCGCGGAACACGCTCAGGGTGTCGGGGTGGCACAGCTCGCAGCGCAGGTGCAGGTGGTGTTCGGCGCGGGTCAGGCCGGCGCTTTCTGCTGCCGCGATGGCGTTGAGCATCGCCGGCAGTTTCTGCATGCGGTTGCCCTTGGGATTCACATCGCCAATGGACACCGCGTCGAACACCGTGGTGATGCCGGCCGCGATGATCTGCGCATCATGGCTGAGCACCGCCGAAGTCGACGGCCAGTCCACGCCGGGGCGCGGGGTCATGTGTTTTTCCAGGTTGTCGGTGTGCAGTTCCACCAGGCCCGGCAACAGGAAATCCCCGTCAAGGTCCTGGGCCTGGGGCAGTTGGCTGCGGCCTTCGGCGATGTCGACGATCAGCCCGTCACGCAGCACGATGCTGCCAAGGAACATGCGATCAGCCGTCACCAGCCGGGCATTACTGAGGATCTGTTCAGCGGGCATGGGCGTATTCCTCTTGGGCAACAGGCGCTGGGGTCATGTCGAAATGGCGGTCTGCGACCGCTTCACGGGCGGCGCGGTCGTGGAAGATGCCGATCAAGGCCGCGCCGGCAGCCTTGGCTTCGTTCATCAGTTCCAGCACCACCTGGCGGTTGCTGTCGTCGAGGGACGCGGTGGGTTCGTCCAGCAGCATCACCGGCCAATCCACCATGAAGCCGCGGGCGATGTTGACCCGCTGTTGCTCGCCGCCGGAGAACGTACCGGGTGCCAGCTGCCACAGGCGTTGTGGGATATTCAGGCGGGTCAGCAGATGCTCGGCGCGCGACTGTGCATTGGCCTTCGACCAGCCACGGGCCAGGGCGGGCTCCATCACCACATCCAGGCAGGCCACCCGCGGGATCACCCGCAGAAACTGGCTGACGTAGCCCAGGGTCTGCTGGCGCACCTGCAACACCTCCCGCGGCTCGGCACCAACCAGCTCCAGCCATTCGCCAAGGTGCTGTACCCGGATGCTGCCGCCCGCCGGCAGATAGTTACCGTACAGGGTGCGCAGCAACGTGCTTTTACCGGCGCCGGACTGGCCATGCAGCACCAGGCACTCACCGCCTTTCACACTGAACTCCACCCCGCGCAGCACGTTCAGCACCACGCCGTTCTGCTGGTGCAAGGTGAAGATTTTCGAGAGGTCACGGACCTCGATCAAGGCATTCATCATGGTTGCAATACCGAAGACACCAGCAGTTGAGAGTAAGGGTGCTGTGGATCGTCGAGGATCTGGTCCGTCAGCCCGGTTTCCACCACGCGCGAGCGGCGCATCACCATCAGGCGGTCGGCCAGCAGGCGCGCCACGGCGAGGTCGTGGGTGACGATCACCACCGCCAGATCCAGCTCGCGAACGAGGCCGCGCAGCAGGTCGAGCAAGCGCGCCTGTACCGACACGTCCAGGCCGCCGGTGGGTTCGTCCATAAACACAAGGCGCGGGCTGGAGACCAGGTTGCGGGCGATTTGCAGGCGCTGCTGCATGCCGCCGGAGAAGGTCCGGGGCAAGTCGTCGATACGCTGCGGGTCGATTTCCACCTGGCCCAGCCAGTCGAGGCCGGCGCCACGCAGTTGCTCATAGTTGCGCACGCCCTGGGCCATCAGGCGCTCGCCGATATTGGCGCCGGCAGACACGCCCATGCGCAAACCGTCCCGAGGGTTCTGCTCGACAAAGCCCCATTCGGTGCGCAGCAAGGTGCGACGTTCGGCTTCGCTGGCGCTGTACAGATCCAGCCATCCACCGTCCTTGCCGCGATAGCCGATGTGGCCGGCCTGCGGTGGCAGACGCCCGCTGAGCAGCGAGAGCAAGGTGGACTTGCCCGAGCCCGACTCACCAACAATCCCCAACACTTCACCGGGGTACAAATCGAAGCTGACGTCCTGGCAGCCCTTCTCTTCCCCGTACAACAACGACAGGTCACGCACTTGCAAAAGAGGCTGGCTCACTGGTTGTTCTCCTTGACCCGTTGGGCGCAATACCAGGTGTCGGAACACACAAAACTCTGGGTACCGGCGTCGTCGAGAATCAGCTCATCGAGGAACGATTCATGGCTGCCGCAGATCGCGCAGGTGTGTTCCCACTTCTGCACTTCGAACGGATGGTCTTCAAAGTCGAGGCTGGTGACCTGGGTGTACGGCGGCACCGCGTACAGGCGCTTTTCGCGACCGGCACCGAACAGCATCAGCGCCGGGCTCATGTCGAGTTTCGGGTTGTCGAATTTCGGGATTGGCGAGGGGTCCATCACGTAGCGCTCATCCACCATCACCGGGTAGGCGTAGCTGGTGGCGATATGGCCGAAGGTGGCGATGTCCTCGTAGAGCTTTACGTGCATCACCCCGTAGTCATTCAGGGCGTGCATGGTGCGGGTCTCGGTTTCCGACGGTTCGATAAAACGCAGCGGCTCCGGGATCGGCACCTGGTAGACCATGATCTGGTCGGCCTGCAACGGAGTTTCCGGGATGCGGTGGCGGGTCTGGATCACCGTGGCGTCCGGGGTGCTTTCGGTGGTGGCGACGCCCGCCGTACGGGCGAAGAAGCGGCGGATCGACACGGCGTTGGTGGTGTCGTCGGCGCCCTGGTCGATCACCTTGAGCACGTCGTCAGCTCCCAGGATCGCGGCGGTCAGTTGCATGCCGCCGGTGCCCCAACCGTAAGGCAGCGGCATCTCGCGGCCACCGAACGGCACCTGGTAACCGGGGATCGCCACGGCCTTGAGCAAGGCGCGGCGGATCATGCGTTTGGTCTGCTCGTCGAGGTAGGCGAAGTTGTACGCAGGGTCACGCGCAGGCGCTTGAGTCAGGTCATTCATGGCGGGTGCCCTCGGCCGGTTGGCGCAGTTTGCGGATCAGTTCCAGCTCGGACTGGAAGTCCACGTAGTGAGGCAATTTGAGGTGGGAAACGAAGCCCGCCGCCTCGACGTTGTCGCAGTGGGACAGCACGAATTCTTCCTGCTGGGCCGGCGAGACGATCTCTTCGTTGAACTCATCGGCCCGCAGCGAGCGGTCCACCAGGGCCATGCCCATCGCCTTGCGCTCGGCATGCCCGAATGCCAGGCCGTAGCCCCGGGTGAACTGCGCCAGCTCGGTGGCCGAGCCGACGAACTGGTTGACCATCTCGCACTCGGTGACTTCGATGCTGCCCAGGCAAATCGGGAAACCCAGCTCTTCCGGGTCGATCCACACCTCCACATCGCCGATGCGAATCTCGCCGGCGAACGGGTGGTTGCGGCCGTAACCACGTTGGGTCGAGTAACCCAGTGCCAGCAGGAAACCTTCGTCGCCACGGGCCAGGGCTTGCAGGCGCTGGGCACGGTTGGCCGGGTATTCCAGCGGGTCGCGGGTGATGTCGGCGACGCTGCCGGTGTCGTCGGATTCGTTCTTGATCAGCCCTTCCTTGGCCAGCAGGCCGAGTACCCGAGGGCACGCTTCCAGAGTGGCATCCGGCGTGGTTTGCGGGCCCGGGTATTCACCTTCGGCCAGCAGCGCAAAGTCCAGCAGGCGGTGGGTGTAATCGAAGGTCGGGCCCAGCAGTTGCCCGCCCGGCACGTCCTTGAAAGTCGCCGACAAACGCCGGCTCAGTGACATCTGCACGGTATCGATCGGCAGGCTCGGGCTGAAGCGCGGCAACGTGGTGCGGTAGGCCCGCAGCAGGAAGATCGCTTCCACCAGATCCCCCGCCGCTTGCTTGATCGCCAGTGCGGCCAACTCCGTGTCGTACAGCGAGCCTTCGCTCATCACTCGCGCGACCGCCAGCGGCAGTTGCTCGCGGATCTGCTCCACGCTCAGTTCCGCAATGGAAGTATCGCCCCGGCGCTTTTTCGCCAGCAGGCGGTGGGCATTGTCGATGGCCTGTTCGCCACCCTTGACGGCTACGTACATCAGGCATGCTCCTGTGCAATTCGGGTGCTGCGTGGCAGGCCGATCAGGTGATGGCCGGCGGCGAACAACACGTCCAGGCCACGGGGAAAGGTTTCCCGGCGTTGGCGTTCCAGCCAGAACGCCTGGGGTACGGGCAGGTTGACCTGACGCTGGGTCTTGATCCCCGGACCGCGCCAGTTCAAGGCGCGACCGGCTTCCAGGTCGGTCAACTGGACCAGCAAGGTGCAGGATTGATCCGGGTAGCGGTCATTGCCGTGGTCGAAGCCGCTGAGGTCGAGCAAGTCCTGTTCACCGAGCAAGGCGAACGCGGCCTCTTTCCGGTTGGCGGTCAGCGGGCAGCCGCAGTGGAAGGCCAGGTTGGCGCGGATCAGCGGCGTGTCGAAGCACGGCGCCAGCCAGAGCGGGGTGTCCATATCCAGCAGCGCCAGGCACAGCGCATAGGTAGCCGGCGCCAGGCCTTCAAGGCTGGGGGCCGCGGGCAAGGACTGGATCAGGCCGGGCTCGGCGAGGGCCTTGAGGGCCCCGCGAAAACCGCGCTGGGCATCCAGCACCGGGTCTACAAAGGCCGGTTGCAAGCGTTGGGCATTCATCAGTTTTCTCCTCGAACCAGGGTGAAGAACTCGACCTTGGTGGCGGCGGTGTCGGCCTCTTTTTGCGCCCGGCGCTCGGCCTGGGCGTTGGCCAGTGCGCCGATCAGGTCGCTGAGCCAGGGGCTCGGGTGCGCGCCCTGCAAATGCGCATCCGCCAGGGCCGCCAGTTCGGCGTGGACCTTGTCGCGCCCGGCCAAATAGCTGTAGCCGATACGCCCGTCAGCCAGGCGCACCACGCAGCGGGTCACGCTCATTTCGCCGAGGTTGAACGGCGCGCCATTGCCGCCCATGCGGCCACGCACCAGGGTCATGCCGATTTCCGGGGCGCGGATCAGTTGGTAATCCACGTCGCGCAGGGCGTCTTCATGGGGCAGCAATTCACTGCGAAAGGCGCGGGCGAGCACGCCGATCCAGTGTTGACGCGGGGACAGGTTCATCGGGGTCTCCATCAGGTCACCACTTGGTACTGGAAGCGATCCGAACGGCTGGTGGACTGCGCCAGCTCCACCGGGCGGCCGTCGCGATCGCGGGAAAGGGTGAATACGGTGAGCGCCGGCAAGTGCCGGGGCATCATCAGCAGTGCGGCTTCGTCGCGGTTGGGCAAACGCGCGCCGATCAGGCTTTGGGTACGGGTCAACGGCATGTCGCGCTCACGCAGGTAGTGGCGCAGCGAGCCGCCGTTGTAGTCCGCCAGCAGCGGCGCATGGCTGGCGCAGTAACGGTGGCGGATCAGGCTGACCGGCTGGTGGTCGACCTTGCGCAGGGTTTGCAGCTCGATCATCGGCGCCATCTCGGCGATGCCCAGTTGCTGGGCCTCTTCGCGGCTGGCAAAGCAGTAGCGGCGCTTGAGCAGCATCGCTTCCACGCCCACGCCTTGGGCCGACAAGGACTGGCTGTAGGAGGTCTCGGCGCCCATCGGGTAAATCAGCGGGCGGTCCAGCACCTGGGTGCCTTTGCCTTGGCGGCGCAACAGGCTGCCTTCGAACACCAGCTCGTCGATGGCGCGGCGCAGGGTGTGGCGGTTGACGCCGAAGCGTTCAGCCAGTTGCACCTCGCCCGGCAGGAAGTCACCGGCCTGGTAGCTGCTCAGTTCGCGGCGCAGGATGTCAGCGAGTTCGCGGTACACCGGCTCATCTTGTCTAGACAACTGCATGCTTAAAAAAAGCGCCCTGGGGCACCCCTCCGACGTCAGATGAACTGCTTGCGCAGGCGTTGGGACAGCACGTCGATACAGCTCACCACCACGATGATCACCAGCAGCACCGCGCAGGTCTGCACGAACTGGAACGCGCGGATGTTCTCCCAGAGGATCACGCCGATCCCGCCGGCACCGACCATCCCCACCACCGTCGCCGAACGCACGTTGGCCTCGAAGCGGTAGAGCGCGTAGGACACCCACAGCGGCATCACTTGCGGGATCACGCCGTAGATCACTTCCTGCAAGGCACTGGCACCGGTGGCTCGCACACCTTCAACGGGGCCCGGGTCGATGGCTTCGACGGCTTCGGCAAACAGCTTGGCGAGGACCCCGGTGGTGCTGATCCACAAGGCCAGGACACCGGCAAAAGGACCGAGGCCGACGGCGACCACGAACAACATCGCAAACACCATTTCGTTGATCGAACGGAAGGCATCCATCACCCGGCGCAGCGGCTGGTGAATCCACCATGGGGTGATGTTGTCGGCGCACAGGATGCCCAGGGGCACCGAGCAGACGATCGCCAGCACCGTGCCCCAGAGGGCGATTTGCACGGTGACGATCATCTCCTTGAGGTAGGAGCGCCATTCGTGGAAGTCCGGCGGGAAGAAGTCGGCGGCGAAGGTCGCCATGTTTCCGGAGTCGCGGTACAGCGCCAGCGGGTTCATCTCGGCGCCGTGCCAGGCCCAGGCCAGCAGGACCAGGAACAGGCCCCAGCCCAGGTATTGCGGCCAAGTCCTTTTGCCCACTGCTTCAGCATGCAAGGTAGTCATGGGTCACTCTCGGTGTAGGGTTGGAACTGGGCTTAATGTGGGAGCGGGCTTGCTCGCGAATGCGGTGACTCAGTCGCCGGATGCGTTGAATGACACACCGTATTCGCGAGCAAGCCCGCTCCCACATGAACCCGATTCCTACAGGGGGTTAGCCGTTGGCTGCGGTCTTCTTGTCCAGTTCGGTGATGCGCTCTTGCAGCTTGGCCAGGTCGGCGTCGATGTCGGCGAGCTTCCTGGCCTTGTCAGCCGCTTCCAGCTTGTCGTCGGCGCTGATGGTGGTGCGCTGCTTGAACAGTTCCAGTTGGCGGATCGGCAACAACTGGTCGTCGCTGGACTTGAGGAACTTGCCCAGTTGCATGTTCTTCAGCACGGCCTTCTCTTCGTCGGTGTCACCGTAGTTGGCGAAGAAGTCGCGGATCTTGGTCTTCTCGCTGTCGCTCAGGGCCTTGCTCCACACCATCGGGTCGGCCGGGATCAGCGGCGACTTCCAGATCACCTTGAGCATGGCGGCCTTGTCCGGCTGGGTGACTTCCAGGCGGTCCCAGCTTTCGGTGTTGAAGGTGGCGACGTCCAACTGCCCCTTGGCCACGCTCAATGCGTTGACTTCATGGCTGGAGTTGAGGGTTCGCTTGAAGGCGGTGGCGGCGTCGACGTGGTTCTTGGCGAACACGTAGTAGCCGGGCACCAGGTAGCCCGAAGTGGAGTTCGGGTCACCGTTGCCGAAGGTCAGGTTCTTGGCGTTCTTGAGCATGTCATCGACGTTGTTGATCGGGCTGTCCTTGCGCACGATCAGCACGCTCCAGTAACCGGCGGCCCCGTTGGCGGCGGCGGTCTGGGCGAAGATTTCGCCGTTGGAACGGTCCACCGCTTCCATCGCGGCCTTGTTGCCCAGCCAGGCCACGTCGACCTTGTTGAAGCGCATGCCCTGGATCAGGCCGGCGTAGTCGGAAGCGAAGGTGGCGTTGATGGTGAGGCCGGTCTTCTTGTGCATATCATCCAGGAAGGGCTGCCAGATGCTCTTGAGGTTCTGCGAAGACTCGGTGGACATGATGCCGAAATTGATCGCCTTGTCGGCGGCCTGGGCAGTGCCCATGGCCACGCTGGCAAGCAGCACGGCAGACAGAAACACATGACCGATACGGTTCAACATGGAGAGGATTCCTGTGGGTCGTTAGTAAGGTTTCAAGCGCGGGCCAGGGCCAACCGTGCGGGGACGACGGGTGTGCGGGTCTGGTCGGAAAACATCAGGCTGGTGTCGACATCGGCACCGTACAAATCGTTGAGGAACTGGCTGCTCAGCTCGCTGGCCTGGCCATCGAAGTGAATCCGCCCGCCCTTGAGCGCCACGGCTCGCGGGCAATAACGCATGGCGTAATCGACCTGGTGCAGGGTGACCACCACGGTCTTGCCGTCGCGGCCGTTGATGTCGGCGAGGATCTCCATGACCTTGCGCGCCGACTCCGGGTCCAGGGAGGCGATGGGTTCATCCGCCAGGATCACTTCGGCGCGTTGCGTCAAAGCGCGGGCGATTGCCACGCGTTGCTGCTGGCCGCCGGACAAGGTGGAGGCGCGCTGGCTGGCCAGGTCTGCCAGGCCGACGCGGGCCAGGGATTCCATGGCGAACTGTTTTTCCTCGGCATTGAACAAACCGAGGTTGCCGCGCCAGCGCGGCATGCGGCCCAGGCAACCGAGCAGTACGTTGTCGAGCACGCTCAGGCGGTTGACCAGGTTGAACTGCTGGAAGATGTAGCCGATGTCGGCGCGCAGGCGTCGCACCTTGCCATTCAACCGCCCGCTGGCCTGCACTTCCCGGCCCAGCACCTTGACGCTGCCGCCGTTGCTCTTGTCGCAACAGGCCAGGCCCGCGAGGTGGCGCAGCAAGGTGGACTTGCCGGAGCCGGAAGCGCCAATCAGCGCGACCATCTCACCGGTGGCAACGGTGAGTTCGAGGTCGACCAGCGCGGATTTCTTCGCAAAGGTCTTGTTCAGATGATCGACATGGATAGCTGGAGTCATGGGCTTCTCTGTCTGGTTGAACAGCCATCCGTGGCTGCGTTTGAGTTCAAACGACAGTAGGCGCGGGCTGTGTCAGCCCTATGACTTGCACATGACTGGAGTAAAACCGTTTGATGAAGGTTTGATGAAAGGTTGGAAGTAGCTGTAGGACGTTGATCGTTCCCACGCTCTGCGTGGGAACGATCCATACCTAACCTGTGGCGAGGGAGCTTGCTCCCGCTGGGCTGCGCAGCGGCCCCAAGCCTGGGTGACACGGTCTGTCAGATGTACTGAAGTGGCTGACTTGGGCCTGCTTCGCAGTCCAGCGGGAGCAAGCTCCCTCGCCACAAGGTCTTCGCCCGGCATTGGAAATGTGCCGGACTGTGGTGCAATAGCTGGCCGCCAATATGTGCAAAAGGACAACGTGATGGGAAAAGACAAGGCATGTCCGGTCATCCTGCGAACCCGCCAATCCCTGGAAATCCTCGCCTTCAAACACCCACTGGCAGGTCTTCAACTGGTCAAGGGCAGCGTGGAGCCTGGCGAAAGTACCGAGGTTGCGGCAGTTAGAGAGTTGCTTGAAGAGGCCGGGATAACCGGCAAGGTGATACGTGACCTGGGCACTTGGCACTCAGCGTCCACGGGGCATACATGGGCCTTTCATCAATGCCTGATCCCTGAAGACCTGCCAGATACCTGGACCCATTTTGCAGAGGATGATGGCGGCCACGAGTTCCAGTTCTTCTGGCACCCGCTGGCGAGCGAACCGTCAGAAGAGTGGCATCAGGTGTTTAAAGATGCCCTGGAGTTTCTAAAGCCGCGCCTTGCCGAAGTATCGCTTCAGGAATAATCAAGATCCCGGTAAATCGGTGATTTTTCCTACGATCTCTATGGCTTGCAGCAGCCTTAACTCGCCGCTAGCCTCTCCAAGTCGCTGCTCATCAGCGATCGGGTTTGGTCGCCCGGGTTAGAATGGCGCACAGTGCCGCGCAAGCGGCATTATCGTGTTCGCTTTATGGCGAGCTGTGCGTGGGAGGGCCCTGGCCCTGCCGGGTTTCCATTCCCTGGTCGACCAACCTGCGTACAGCTCGCCACCCACCTGCTTGGTCGCAGATGTGGTGGGCTCCCACTGAATGGAGAGTCATTGCATGTACAAGGTCACGCCCAATCCGCCAGAAACGTCTGGCTCCAAGTCTGAAAAAAACAAGCTTCAGGACGCTGCCCAGCGGGCCATCGATCACTACCTGAAACCCGCCGAAACCAAAGCGTCCACCAATGAAAAAAACCACTTCAGTCTGTTCACCGTATCAGCCAACGTTGAAACGGAAGCACTGCTGAGCAACGCCTACGAAACACTCCAGTCTGCCAATGCAATGGCGTTGGACCTTTCCGAAAACATTGATGGCAAAGACCGCAGCCTGGTATTGGCGATGCAACAACTGCTGGAGTTGGGATTGTTGTTGGTGGATAGAGCGCTGGATCGAGAGTGCCCGGTGGCCTGATCAAAACCGAAATCCAACTGGCAACATAAATCCAATGTGGGAGCGGGCTTGCTCGCGAATGCAGAGGGTCAGTCAATACATCGGGTGACTGATACACCGCTTTCGCGAGCAAGCCCGCTCCCACATTTTGATTTTCATCAGGTTCAAACTGCCCGGTGTTATTGAGCGATGCGGGCGCGCAATCGCGGCATCACAAAATCCAGAAACGCCCGCAGCTTCAGCGGCAACGGCGACTGACCTTTGTGCACCAGGCTAATGGGCAGCGGTGCCGACTCGAACGCCTCAAGCACCACCGCCAACGCCTCTTCCCGCAGCGCATCCGCCACCTGATACGACAACACCCGAATCACCCCAACCCCCAACGTCGCCGCTGCAATCGCTGCTTCTGCGGTGTTCACCGACAACCGCGAATGCACCGGTACCGAGAGCCCGGCTTTGCCCGCGCCAAATCCCCACGCCCCTTGGGACGCCAGCACTTCGAAGGTGATGCAGTCATGCCCCGCCAAGTCCTGGGGCTCAGCGGGTATGCCGCGAGCGGCCAGGTATGCCGGGCTGGCGCACACCACCCGCCGCACCGTGCCCACCTGCATGGCCTTGAGCGAGCTGTCGGGCAACTCGCCAATGCGCACCGCGACGTCGCAGTGTTCTTCCATCAGGTGCACGACGCGGTCGGTGAGGATCAGGTTGATGTCGATCTCCGGGTACTGCGCGAGGAATTCCGCCACCACCGGCACGATGTGCAGCCGCCCGAAGACCACGGGCGCGGTGACCACCAGTTCGCCCCGGGGCTGGGAATATTCGCCAGTGGCCGCGCGCTCGGCCTCGCTGATGTCTTCAAGAATGCGCCGGCACGCGTCGAGGTAAGAGGCGCCGGCATCGGTCAACGACAGCTGGCGCGTGGTGCGGTGCAGCAGGCGGGTTTTCAGGTGCGTCTCAAGTTCAGCCACCTTGCGGCTGACGCTGGCCAGCGGCATGTCGAGGCGCCGCGCCGCAGCGGTCAGGCTGCCTGCATCAACCACGGCAACGAAGATGGACATGGATTCAAGACGGTTCATGGCAACCTATCAAATTCTGGAAGGATGATTCCAAATCCTAGGGGATTATCCTGCCAAGCGCGAGTGCGTAACGTTGGCCACTCATCTCCTTCCCGGAGATCTGCATTGAAGGAGAGCGCCGTGAGTGGCCTGCCGATGACATCCCAACCTTCCACAGCGCCTGCGGTCGCGCCGCGCGGCAAGATCATCATGATGGCGGTGATCGCCGGCGCGGTGATTACCAATATTTACTGCACCCAGCCGATCCTGCCGCTGATCGCTTCGGACATGGGCGTGGACGTGACCACCGTGGATCTGGTGGCCGGTTCCGCCCTGCTGGGTTTTGCTACCGGGCTGGCGTTGCTGCTGCCGATGGGCGACCGTTTTGACCGCCGCAAGCTGGTGCTGGGGCAGATCGCCCTGGCGTTCTGTTTCGCCCTGGCGGCGGCGTTTTCACCGGGCATCTGGGCGCTGATCGGGGCGTCTTTCGGCTTGGGGATTGTGAGCTGTGTGCCGCAGCAACTGGTGCCGTTCGCGGCGGTGATGTCGCAGCCCCACGAACGCGGGCGCAATGTGGGCACGGTGGTCAGCGGGATCATGGTCGGCATCCTGCTCGGGCGCACGATCGCCGGCGTAGTCGGTGAGACTTATGGCTGGCGGGCGGTGTACGCGATGGAGGCGGCCTTCATGATCCCGGTGTGGATCGGTGCCGCCAGGCTGCTGCCACAAGGCGTGCCGAGCACCAACCTGTCCTACCCTCGCCTGCTGGCTTCGCTGTGGCCGCTGATGCGCGACAACAGCCCGATTCGCCAATCAATGATGGTGCAGGCGTTGTTGTGGGCTTGCTTCAATGCGTTTTGGGTGAATCTGGCAGCACTGTTGGCTCATGGGCCATGGCAATTGGGCAGTGCCTGGGCCGGTGGCTTCGGGATTATCGGTGCGGCGGGTGCGTTGGCGGCGTCGCTCGGTGGGCGGGCTTCCGACAGGCTGGGTTCGCGCAAGGTGATTGGGGCGAGTATCGGGATTGTGACCTTGGCGTTCCTGCTGCTGGCGGGTGCCGAGACTTCGATTATCTTGCTGGTGCTGGGGGTGATCGTGCTGGATATCGGCGTGCAGTCGGGCTTGGTTTCCAACCAGACCCGGGCGTTTGCGGTGGACCCGAAAGCCCAGGGCCGCATCAATAGTTTGTACATGACGGCGACGTTTTTTGGCGGTGCGGTGGGGGCGACAGTCAGCGGCTGGTTGATGTCGCGGTTGGGCTGGATGGGGATTGTGGAGTTTGGGGTGATGCTGGGGGTGATTGCCGGGGTGGTCCACTGGACAAGCGCGCCCAGGCAGACTGAGGAGCTGGCGTAATTTCAAATCAAACGAGATTCAAAATGTGGGAGCGGGCTTGCTCGCGAATACGGTATATCAGTGCCCGATTTGTTGGCTGACACGCCGTATTCGCGAGCAAGCCCGCTCCCACATTTGAGCTTTGTTGTTGGGTGGACTGTATTCCAAACCAGCCATGAAAAAGGCGACCCGAAGGTCGCCTTTTTTCATTGTGCGTACTGCTTGCTCAACCCCGGCGGTACGCCATGGACATCGGTCTCTTCCCAAGGCCCGTTCGGGCTGATGGACCGGCTCCAGCCGTTGCTCCAGCGGTAGTAGGTGCGCTGGCGGTAGAACGTATCCGGCTGTTCGTCCAGCACGTACACCTGCATCTTTCCGTCCCAGTGGCTGGCCGCACCCGGTGGCGGTGCGAAGGTCGGCGAGGAGCTCGGCACCGGCTTCGACGGTTTGATCACCGGGCTCGAGGGCTGGGTGCTCGGCTGGGTCGACGGCCCTGTCGGTGGAATAGTCGGCCCGGTAGGCGACGGAGGCCGATGGACCGCACAAGCACTCAACCCCAGTACCAGGCTGAGCAGGGTGATACGTGCGATAGCGGTCATGGGCATTTCCTCGAATTATTGGTCCGGACTGTCGATGGTCAGCTGCTGCAGCGCAGTGGTGCTGCTGGCCAGGGGTTGGCTGCGGCCGATCCACTCGCCAGCTGTGGGAACACCTGCCCGGGATATGCGCGCAACCAGTTGGACTTCGGGAAAGTTGGACAGTTTCAACTGCGGCATCATCGCGTCGCTGTCGCTCAGCTCGACGGTGATCGGCAGGTCGGCCACGGTCACGCGCTTGGCGGCCAGGGGCGCCGGCGGGCCTTTGACGGCACGGGCGAAGATGAACACGCTGTCGGTCGGCAAGGCCTTGGCCTTCACATCGGCGGCCAGGTCCACCCGCACTTGCATCTGTTTTTCTGCCTTCACGGGCGCCACGCTGCCGCCACTCTCCTTGAGCTTCTCGGCGGCCCGGTCGATCCCGCCTTGCAGCGCGGCACGGGAATTGTCGTCCGGTGGCAGTTGCGCCAGCAGGCGGTTCCAGTAGTCGATCGCTTCCTGATAACGCTGGCCTTCAAAGGCGGCGATCCCCAGCAGGCCGAGGCTGGTGACTTCTTTCGGATCGAGTTTCAGTGCTTCGTCGGTCAGGGCCTGGACCTTGGGCGACCACTGTTTGTTGTCGGCAAAGTACTGGGCCTGGGCCCACTGGCCGAGCAACTCGGGCTGGCGACCGGCCAGGGCCACGGTGCGCTCGAAGATTTTCGCCGCATCGGCGGAACGGTCCTGGGCCATGTAGGCGCGACCGAGGAAGTACAGGCCTTCCGGCGAATCCGGCTGGGCCGCTGCGGCGCGCTCCAGGCGGCGGGTCATGTCTTCCATGGACACCGGCGGCTGGGAGAATTCGCGGGTCAGTTCGACCTTGTCGCTGGCACCGTAATGCAGGTACAGCGCCACGCCCAGCACCGGCACCAGAAACGCCGCGAGCAACGGCAACGGTTTGCCGAGGCGCGATTCCCGGGGCTTTTCCACACCCTCGGTATCCGCCAGCAACTCACGGGCCGCTTCAGCGCGCCCGCTGTCCAGCTGGGCCGCATCCAGCACGCCTTCGGTCTGCTGGGTTTGCAGTTCCGCCACGCGTTCCTGGTACAGCGCCACGTTCAATGCAGTGCGATCCTCTTCACGCTGGGCACGGCGGCCGCGTAACACCGGGATCAGCAGGAAACTCAAGGCAATCAGAAGCAGCAGACCTGCTGCGAGCCAGAAATCAATCATCAGTTTTTTTGTCCAGCAGTTGGTCGAGGCGTTGACGCTCATCGACGGAAAGCGAGTCCGAGCCATCGGCCGGGGCGACACGACGGCGGCGCACAATCACCGCCATAACGACTAAGCCTGTGAGCAACAACCCGGCGGGGCCGAACCACAGCAGCGCAGTCTTGCCGGTGAGCGCCGGCTTGTAGCGCACGAAGTCACCGTAGCGGTCCACCATGAAGTCGATGATCTGCTGATTGTCCTTGCCCTCGCCGAGCATGCGGAAAATCTCTTTGCGCAGGTCGGCGGCGATCGGTGCATTGGAATCGGCGATGTCCTGGTTCTGGCACTTGGGGCAGCGCAGCTCCTTGGTCAGCTCGCGAAAACGCTCGCGGTCTCCGTCCTTGGCAAATTCGTAGGTGTCGATGGCGGCGTGGGCCACGCCGACCATGCTCAAGCCCAACACAGCGGCGGCTAACCAACGTTTCATGGCTTGGCCTCGTCCACCAGTGCCTGGTACTTGGCGGCCAGTTGCTCGCGCCACACCACTTCGTCGATCACGCCCACGTACTTGTCGCGGATCACGCCCTTGGCATCGATGA
The DNA here is from genome assembly GCF_013386315.1 of Pseudomonas sp. P7779. Lineage (NCBI taxonomy): Bacteria > Pseudomonadati > Pseudomonadota > Gammaproteobacteria > Pseudomonadales > Pseudomonadaceae > Pseudomonas > Pseudomonas sp. P7779. The sequence goes on from NZ_JACARZ010000061.1 coordinate 49,533, forward strand.
AGAAGGTTTCCGGGGCGCCGTATACGCCGAGGTTCAGTCCGAGGTTGCCGTCTTCGTCGCGGATATCCAGCTGGTACGGGTTGTGGAATTCCGCCAGCCACTTCAGGGCGGCAGCATTGTCGTCCTTGTAGTTGATGCCGTAGATCACCACGCCCTTCTCCGCCAGCTTGTTCAGCACCGGATGCTCCACGCGGCAGGAAATGCACCAGGTGCCCCACACGTTGACCAGTGCCGGTTTGCCCAGCAAGTCAGCCTGGGTCAGGGTTTTGTCGCCCTGCACCGTCGGCAGCGAGAACGCCGGAAATGGCTTGCCGATCATGGCCGACGGCAGCTCGGCCGGGTCCAGGTACAGCCCGCGATACAGGAACACCGCCACCACCAGAAACGCCGCCAGCGGTAACACCATCAACCAACGCTTCATACCGCCGCTCCTTGCACACCGAGGGCTTCACGCACCCGGCTCTTGACCTTGACCCGGTAGCGCCGGTCCATCGCTGCCAGCAAACCACCGAAGCCGGTGAGCAGGCCGCCGAACCAGATCCAGCGCACAAACGGTTTGACGTGGACCCGCACGGCCCAGGCGCCATCGCCCAACGGTTCACCCAGGGCGACGTAGAGGTCGCGGGTGAAACCGGCGTCGATCCCGGCTTCTGTCATCATCGAACTTTGCACGGTGTACAGGCGTTTTTCCGGGTGCAGCACGGCGATTTCCTTACCGTTGCGCACAACGCGTACGGTGCCTTTGTCGGAGGTGAAGTTCGGCCCTTCGAAGTGCTTGGCGCCTTCGAAAATGAAGTGATAGCCGGCCAGGTCCATGGACTCGCCGGGGGCCAGGCGCAGGTCGCGCTCGGCGCTGTTCTGGCTGGACAACACCACACCCAGGGCGCACACGGCGATGCCGATGTGGGCGACCTGCATGCCCCAGTAACTGCGGGTCATGGTCGGCAAGCCTTTGATCAAACCTTTGTGGCGGGTCTTGTCGATCAGGTCGCGTACACCGGCCAGCAATACCCAGGCCGCGAGCATGAAGGTGGCAAGCACGGCCCAGTTGAAGTCGCCGTAGGCAATACCGGCGATCACGGCCAGCGCGGCGCTGCCCAGCAGTACCGGGGTGAGCATGCCCACCAGCCATTTCACCGGGGTGTCTTTCCAGCGCACCAGTACGCCGACCGCCATCACCACCATCAGCAGCGCCATCAACGGGATGAACAGCGCGTTGAAGTACGGCGGGCCGACGGACAGCTTGGCGCCGCTCAGGGCATCCAGCACCAGCGGGTACAGGGTACCGAGCAGAATCATCGAGGCCGCCACCACCAGCACCAGGTTATTGCCCAGCAGCAGGGTTTCCCGGGACCAGAGGTTGAAGCCCACGTGGCTCTTGACCACTGGCGCACGCAGGGCGAACAGCGTCAGCGAACCGCCGACCACGAACAGCAGGAAGATCAGGATGAACACGCCGCGCTCCGGGTCGGAGGCAAACGCGTGCACCGAGGTCAGTACGCCGGAACGCACCAGGAACGTACCCAGCAGGCTCAGGGAAAACGCGGCGATGGCCAGCAACACGGTCCAGCTTTTGAACACGCCGCGTTTTTCCGTGACTGCCAGCGAGTGAATCAGCGCGGTGCCCACCAGCCAGGGCATGAAGGAGGCGTTTTCCACCGGGTCCCAGAACCACCAGCCGCCCCAGCCGAGTTCGTAGTAGGCCCACCACGAGCCCAGGGTGATGCCGATGCCGAGGAATGCCCAGGCGACGATGGTCCACGGCCGCGACCAGCGCGCCCAGGCGGCATCGAGACGCCCGCCGAGCAAGGCGGCGATGGCGAAGGCGAAGGCGACCGAGAAACCGACGTAGCCCATGTAGAGCATCGGCGGGTGCACGATAAGGCCGATGTCTTGCAGCAGCGGGTTGAGGTCGTGCCCGTCGACCGGGATCTGCGGCAGGATGCGGGTGAACGGGTTGGAGGTCATGATCAGGAACAGCAGGAAGCCGATGCTGATCATGCCCATCACCGCCAGCACCCGGGCCAGCATCACTTGCGGCAGTTGGCGGGAGAAGATCGAGACGGCAAAGGTCCAGCCGCCGAGGATCAATGCCCACAGCAGCAACGAACCTTCGTGGGCGCCCCACACGGCGCTGAACTTGTAGTACCAGGGCAAGGCGCTGTTGGAGTTATTGGCGACGTAGGCGACAGAAAAGTCGTCGGTCATGAAGGCGTAGGTCAGGCAACCGAAGGCGAATACCAGAAAGGCGAACTGGCCCCAGGCAGCCGGCTGGGCCAGGCTCATCCACAGGCGGTCACCGCGCCAGGCGCCCAGCAACGGGACCACGGCCTGGACGATGGCAAAGCACAGGGCGAGGATCATCGCCAGCTGGCCCAGCTCCGGAATAAACAGTGCGGACGTCATGACTTAGCCCTCCTTGGCGGGGGTCGGGGCGGATTGGCCGCTGTCTTTGAGGGCCTTGGTGACTTCCGGCGGCATGTATTTTTCATCGTGCTTGGCCAGCACTTCGTCGGCCACTACCACGCCGTCGGCGTTGAGCTTGCCGAGGGCGACGATGCCCTGCCCTTCGCGGAACAGGTCCGGGAGGATGCCGCGGTAGGTAATGGTCACGGATTTGTTGAAGTCGGTGACGATGAACTTGACGTCCAGGGAGTCGCCGGAGCGTTGCAACGAGCCTTTCTCGACCATGCCACCGGCACGGATTCGGGTGTCCAGCGGCGCTTCGCCGTTGGCGATCTGGGTCGGGGTGTAGAACAGGTTGATGTTCTCCCGCAGGGCGCTCAGGGCCAGGGTCACGGCAATGCCGACACCGGCCATGATGGCCAGGATGATCAACAGACGCTTTCTACGCAGCGGATTCACTTTTCGGTCTCCCGGCGCAAACGACGCGCCTCTTGTTGCAGGTAACGCTTGCGGGCCAGGATCGGCGCGGCGACGTTGAGGGCCAGCACCGCCAGGCAAATGCCATAGGCCGTCCAGACGTACAGGGCGTGATGGCCCATGGCGAGAAAATCACTGAAAGAGTTGAAGCTCATCCACGGGCTCCCAGGCTGTTTTGCACTTCGGCCTTGACCCAACTGGTGCGGGCTTCACGCTTGAGCACTTCGAGGCGCATGCGCAGCAGCAGCACGGCGCCGAAGAAGCAGTAGAACCCCAGCACCATCAGCAGCAGCGGCGCCCACATTTCCACGGGCATTGCCGGCTTTTCGGTGAGGGTGAAGGTGGCGCCCTGGTGCAGGGTGTTCCACCACTCCACCGAGTATTTGATGATCGGGATGTTGATCACGCCGACGATCGCCAGCACCGCGCAGGCCTTGGCGGCGCTGTCACGGTTGCTGATGGCGTTGCCCAGGGCAATCAGGCCGAAGTACAGGAACAGCAGGATCAGCATCGAGGTGAGTCGCGCATCCCATACCCACCACGAACCCCAGGTCGGCTTGCCCCAGATCGCGCCGGTGACCAGCGCCACGGCGGTCATCCAGGCACCGATGGGCGCGGCGCATTGCAGGGCGACGTCCGCCAGTTTCATCTTCCACACCAGGCCGACGATGCCGCACACCGCCAGCATCACGTAGCAGGACTGGGCCAGCATCGCGGCAGGCACGTGGATGTAGATGATGCGAAAGCTGTTGCCTTGCTGATAGTCCGGCGGCGCGAAGGCCAGGCCCCAGACCAGGCCGATGCCGATCAGCAATACCGCGGCGATGCTCAACCACGGCAGCAGTTTGCCACTGATGCCGTAAAACCATTTGGGCGAGCCGAGCTTGTGAAACCAGGTCCAGTTCATGCTGTTTCCATCACGGTTGCTTCTCGTCGTTGCGAGAAGCTTAGGGTCTTTACTGGTTAAGGTTCTATCGCTTAACCAGACCTCATTATTCGCCGACGCTGATCTTCAGGCCAGCCGCTATAGCAAAGGGTGTCAGGGTTACCGCCAGGGCGGCCAGGCTGCCAAGCCACAGGAGGTAACCGGTCGCCGGCATGCCCTGGAGCGCGGCTTGCAACGCGCCGCTGCCCAGGATCAACACCGGGATATACAAAGGCAAGATCAGCAGGGCCAACAACAGGCCACCGCGTTTCAAACCGACGGTCAGTGCCGCACCTACGGCGCCCAGTAGACTGAGAACCGGCGTGCCAAGCAACAAGGAAAGGAGCAACACCGGCAGGCATTCGGTGGGCAACCCCAGCATCATCGCCAGCAGCGGCGCGAGCAATACCAGCGCCAGGCCGGAAAACGCCCAGTGTGCCAGTACCTTGGCCAATACCAGAAGTGGCAGGGGGTGCGACGAAAGGACCCACTGTTCGAGGGAACCGTCTTCAAAATCACTGCGAAACAGCCCGTCCAGCGAGAGCAGGACTGACAAAAGCGCCGCCACCCAGACCAGTCCCGGAGACAAGGTTTGCAACAGTTTAGTCTCGGGGCCCACCGCCAACGGGAACAGCGCGATCACAATCGCGAAGAACACCAGCGGGTTGGCCAATTCGGCCGGACGGCGACAGAGTAACCGCGCTTCGCGGGCGACCAACAGGGCGAAAACACTCATACCGCCCACCGGCCCAGGTCGAGGTCGCGGTAACCGGCGGGCATGCGCGTCAAGGTGTGGTGAGTGGTCAGGACAACCATGCCGCCCTGCTCGCAGTGCGCGGCAAGGTGTGCTTCCAATTGGGCAACGCCTTGTTTGTCGAGGGCGGTGAAGGGTTCGTCGAGAATCCATAGCGGCGGGCCGTCCAGATACAAACGGGCCAGGGCCACGCGGCGCTGCTGGCCGGCGGACAGGGTGTGGCAGGGTACGTCTTCGAAACCTTTCAGGCCAACGGCGGCGAGGGCCTGCCAGATCGCCTCGCGGCTTGCGGGATGATGCAGGGCGCTGAGCCAGCTGAGGTTTTCTTCGGCGGTGAGCACATCCTTGATCCCGGCGGCGTGGCCGATCCAGATCAGGTTGCGCGCCAGCTCGGTGCGCTGCTCGTGCAACGGTTTGCCGTTGAGCCGCACTTCCCCCGCCGTCGGCTGCATCAGACCGGCCAGCAGGCGCAACAGGCTGGTCTTGCCGCTGCCGTTGGGGCCGCTGACCTGCACCATGTCGCCGCCCGCCAGACGCAGTTCGAGGTGTTCGAACAGCATCCGCAGGTCACGTTCACAGGCGAGCGCTACGGCTTCTAGAAGAGGGCTGGTCAAGAGATCGCGGGCCTTTACGGTTCAAGTCGGCGGTGGAACGGCCGTTAAAGAGATGCACATTAACTGCTTTGGCGACCGTTTTTAGAGAGCTGGATCAATCAGTTGTGTTGTTTTTAACGCTCTCTTTGAAGACGGGCGGCATTATACATGTGATGCCCTACTCTAAAGAGGGCAATTTCCCCTGAGACGGCGCGCACGATGACCGGTGAGATCAATCTTCCCACGCTCCCCCCGACGCTTCCGGCCGGGCCTGCGCCCGCGCCTGCAGCGGGCGAGTTGCTGAAACTGCTGGAGCCGCAGACCGGCCTGATCGACCCCGGAAAAACCGTAAATGCCGAGGTGCTGGCACTGAAACAAGGCGGTGATGCGTTTCAGTTGCTGCTCAAGCTGACCCTGGAAGGCGGCCGGCAAACCCTGGTGCAGGCCAGCAGCAGCCAGCCGCTGCCGCTGGGTACCCAGGTGGAAGTCAGCCAGACGCCGTCGGGCAATTTGTCCATCAGCCTGCAGCAGGCCCTGAGTTCCAGCGTCGCCGCGCTGACGCGTATCGATACCAGCCAGTTACCGGTGGGCACCCTGCTGCAAGGCAAGGTGCTGACCACCCAGGCGCTGCCACAGGGCGCCAACCAGCCGGTGGTGTATCGCTCACTGGTGTCGGTGCTCAATAACGTCCTCAGCGGCGCGACCCTGACCGTCGAAAGCCCGCAGCCCTTGCGCGTCGGCAGCCTGCTCAGCGCCGTGGTGCAAAGTGCGCAGACCTTGAGCTTTGTACCGCTGAGCGGGCGCCAGGACCAATTGGCCGTGGCCCAGCAACTCTCCACCCAGCAAAGCCGCCAGGGCTCGCTGGACGTGGTATTCACCGCGCTGCAAAGCCTGCCGGCGACCAGCAGCGACAGCACCGGGGCCGACCTGCGCGCCGCCGCCGAGCGTTTGCTCGCCGGCCTGCCCGACCTGGCCCAGGCCAGCAACCCCAAGGTGCTGGCGCAACTGATCCAGAACAGCGGGACCTTCCTCGAAGCCAAGTTGCTGGCCGGGCAAAACCCGCAGATACCGCCGCTGGACATGAAAGGCGCGCTGCTGCGCTTCGTCGCCGACCTGCTGCCATCCCTGCCCGCCAGCACCAATCTGAATGCGATCCTCGCTGCCAACACCCTGGCGCAATTGCTGCCCAGCTTCGTACGCAGCCCGCTGGGCACCCTCGGCCAGGTCGGCGCCAGGCAGGCGCCCGCAGGCTTTCCGCTGCCCGATCGGCTGATGCAACGCCTGGAAGGTGAAAGTGACCTGGAAAACCTGCTGCGCCTGGCCGCCGGGGCCATCTCCCGCCTGCAAAGCCATCAGCTGTCGAGCCTGGAGCAGACCGGTACCACCGCCGACGGCAAGCTCTTGACCACCTGGCAGCTGGAAATCCCCATGCGCACCTTGCAGGACATCGTGCCGTTGCAGGTCAAGTTCCAGCGGGAAGAACCGGCGCCCGACAAGGAACAGCCGGAACGCAAGGACAGCAAGGATCCCAAGCAAATGCTCTGGCGCGTGGAAATGGCGCTCGACATGGAGCCGCTCGGCCCGTTGCAGGTCCAGGCGCAACTGAGCCAGGGCAAACTGTCGAGCCAGTTGTGGGCGACCCGGCCCTTCACCGCCAGCCTGATCGAAAGCCACCTGGGCAGCCTGCGCGAGCGCCTGGTGTCGTCGGGACTCAACGTCGGCGACCTCGACTGCCACCTCGGCACCCCGCCACGGGGCCCGAAAACCGGGCTTGAACAACGCTGGGTGGATGAAACCGCATGAAAACCCCCAACCCGCCCCGCCAGGCCATCGCCCTCAAATACGACGGGCGACAAGCGCCGACCCTCACCGCCAAGGGCGACGATGCCCTGGCCGAAGCCATCCTCAAGCTGGCCCGGGAGAACGAAGTCCCGATTTACGAAAATGCCGAGCTGGTCAAATTACTGGCACGCATGGAGTTGGGCGACAGCATCCCGGAAGAGCTGTACCGCACCGTCGCCGAGATCATCGCGTTTGCCTGGACGCTGAAGGGCAAGTTCCCGGTGGGCTACGACCCGGACGCGGGGCCGGTGGAGCGGGATGTGACGGAAAGAGGCGACGATTATTAAGGTGGGAGCCGGCTGATCGTTCCCACGCTCTGCGTGGGAACGCCGCCTCGGAGCTCCGCGTCCAACCGGCGCTGCAACGTTCAAGTCTTGCGCAGGGGTGACGCGGAGCGTCACGGGATGCATTCCCACGCAGAGCGTGGGAATGATCAGTTGCGGTGGGTGGTGTATAGCAATTATATCTTTCGAGGTATAGATTATCTCGAACCCGATAGTTCAGGATAAACCCATGAGCCCTACCCGCCCGATTCTCAGTCGAAAGCTACTCGCCGAAGCGCTCGCCCGTGATCTGGCAGGCGAGTCATTTGCCGACTACAGCTCCGGCATGTTCCTCGCGGCTCCGCGCCGTACCGGCAAGAGTACGTTCCTGCGCAACGACCTTATCCCCGAGTGCAAGGCCCGGGGCTGGCTGCCGGTGTACGTGGACCTGTGGATGAACCGCGAAGTCGACCCCGCCGAACTGATCTCCGGCGCCATCGGCAAAGCCCTGGGCGAGTTCGAAAGCGCAGTGAGCAAAGCGGCCAAGAAGGCCGGTATCGACAAGATCAGCCTGCTGCGCACCTTGAGTTGGGATTTCACCAAACCGCAATTGCCCGCCGGCACCACGCTCAGCCACGCCCTGGACGTGCTGCACCAGGTCTCGGGGCAAATGATCGTGCTGATCGTGGACGAGGCCCAGCACGCCCTCAACAGCGAAGGCGGGGTGAACGCCATGTTCGCCCTCAAGGCGGCACGGGATCATCTCAACGGCAGCAGCACGGCCGATGGCCTGCGCCTGGTCTTCACCGGCTCCAGCCGGGACAAACTGGCCAACCTGGTACTCAAGAGCAAACAACCGTTCTTCGGCGCCCACATCACACCGTTCCCGCTGTTGAGCCGGGATTTCGTCGAGTTCGTGACGGACCTCTGGAACCAGCGCCTGGCCGCGACCAACCAGTTCAACCTGGAGGACATGGACTATGCCTTCCAGCTCGTTGGCCGGCGCCCGGAAATGCTCAACACACTACTGACCGAAGTGAGCGTGGGTCTTGGCGAGGCCAGCAACCTTGGCGAGTTGCTGAGGACCGGGGCACTCAATCACCAGGCCGGCATCTGGAGCGACTACGAGAGCGCCTACAACGACCTCTCGCCGCTGCAACAGGCGGTACTTGAAGTGATGGGCGAACGAACCCTGGGCAAGCAGGCGTTCTCGCCTTTTGCGGAGAAAACCTTCCAGGATGTGAACCGCAAGCTGGAACAGGCCCAGGTCGAGCCGAACGCCAGCACGCCAAACGTGCAGAAAGCACTGGAAGTGCTGCGGGAGAAGGAGTTGGTCTGGAAAGCCAACCGTGGTGAATATGCTTTGGAGGACTCGACCATGGCCGAATGGCTGAGCAACCGGCACCGGCTATAAGCTGCAAGCAATAGCGCTTGCAGCTCGTAACCTTCAGCTGTCCTTGTGCAACCGGCTCATCAACTGCGCTTCAGCCTGGGTCAACCCGCAGGACTGGGTCAGCTCATCCACCGTGGCGCCCATGCCCACCAGCTTCGCCGCCTGGGCGAATGAAAGGCTCGACGGGTCACGCTGCTCGAGTGCCGACAGCTTGTCCGGCAACGGCGCCAGCACCGAACGCAGCTCGTGCACTTCATCACCCACACGCACCGCACTTTGCTGAAAGTGGTCGACCCGCTTGGCCAGCTCCAGGATCCGCCGGTCGCGCACAGCGTCGCGCTCGACTTGTCGAGTGGCCAATTCCCGTTGCTGGCGAACATAACGCAGCAGGAAGCCCAGGGTCCCGGCCCAAAGGATGGCCAGGACGATCACCGCTACCTCAAGAAACAATCAGATATTCTCCAGGTCCTGCCACTCTTCTTCGCTCATCATCTTGTCCAGCTCAACCAGAATCAGCAGTTCGCCGTTCTTGTTGCAGACACCCTGGATGAACTTGGCCGATTCTTCGTTGCCGACGTTCGGCGCAGTCTCGACTTCGGATTGGCGCAGGTAAACCACTTCCGCCACGCTGTCGACCATGATCCCGACCACTTGCTTGTCGGCTTCGATGATCACGATGCGGGTGTTGTCGTTGACTTCGGTCGGCACCAGGCCAAAACGCTGGCGGGTATCGATTACGGTCACCACGTTGCCGCGCAGGTTGATGATGCCCAGCACATAGCTTGGGGCACCCGGAACCGGAGCGATTTCGGTGTAGCGCAGCACTTCCTGCACACGCATCACGTTGATGCCATAGGACTCGTTGTCCAGCTTGAAGGTGACCCATTGCAGGATTGGATCATCCACCAGACCTTGTGCGGACACTGACTTGTTCATACTCCAGACCCCTTCAAATACCGTTGGTTACGGTGTGTGTTCTTGGGCAGCGCCGTAGCGCTGCTGCTTGTTATCAAGTGCGTTTGTTCAGCGGCATGGCTTTTACCGCGCCGCTGGCAATCAACTCCGCCAGTTCGGCAACGTCCAGCAATGCGCACATGTGTTCGATCACAGTGCCCGCCAGCCATGGCCGCTGGCCACGGTGGCTGCGCCATTTGATTTCGTTCGGGTCCAGGCGCAATGAGCGGCTGACCTGATGCACCGCCAGCCCCCACTCGTAGCCCTGGACCGAAATAACGTATTGCAGGCCCTGGCGGAAGTCATCGCGGTAGCGGTCGGGCATCACCCAACGCGCGGTGTCCAATACCTTCAAGTTGCCCTGCTGGCTCGGCAGGATCCCGAGGAACCAATCCGGCTGGCCGAACAACGGCGTCAACTCCTGGCCTTCCAGGGAGTAGATCGAACCCAGGCACACCAGCGGCACGGCTAGGGTCAACCCGGCGACATCGAACAGCAAACATTCGAACGGCTCCGCAGCCCACACCGGGCGACCGTCGCCCTGTACCGGCTGCGGCGTAATGCTCGGCGGGAGGTGAACCTCAACCACCGGCTCCACCACTACAGGCGCAATCACCACAGGCTCGACGGGCACAGCAACCGGTACAGGAACGGCTACGGGAACCACCAACGCATCACGGGCCTGTTCTTCCAGGACCGCCAACTGAAACTCGTCCAGGGCAGCAGGTTCAGGCTCGATGACTTCATCGAGGATCAGAATCGGTTCCGGCATGTCCTCGGTGGCGTCCTGGAGCAAGGCGTCCAGGTAGGACTCCAGCGCCAGTTGCGGCCGGGTCTTGAAATCAACGGGACGGTTCATCTGTATGCCCACGCGCAAGCCCCATCAACCCTGTATTCAGAGGTTATCGGCCTGTGGGTGTCCGGACTTGAATCGAGAGCCGGTTTGGTCAGGAAAACCACGGCGTCTGCATCGCTGGCAAGCCAGGCTCCTACAGGGCTGTTTATGACCATCACGCCACCTGCGCCACAAGTTGCTGGGACAACAGGTGCTTGAGCAACGCCCGATACGCCAGCACCCCACGGCTCTTGCCGTCGAACTGCGACGGCGTCAGCCCTGCCCGGCTCGCATCCCGCAGGCGCGTGTCCACCGGGATGTAGCCTTGCCAGATAGTGTCCGGATAAGCATCGCGCAATACCCGCAAGGTGCCGAGGGACGCCTGGGTACGGCGGTCAAACAGGGTCGGCACGATGCTGAACGGCAGCGCTTGCTTGCGCGAGCGGTTGATCATCGCCAGGGTGCTGACCATGCGCTCCAGGCCCTTGACGGCCAGGTGCTCGGTCTGCACCGGGATCACCAGCTGTTGGCTGGCGGCCAGGGCGTTGACCATCAGCACGCCGAGCAACGGCGGGCTGTCGATGATCGCGTAGTCGAAGTCCTGCCACAGCTGCGCCAGGGTCTTGGCGATCACCAGGCCCAGGCCGCTCTGCCCCGGCGACTGCCGCTCAAGGGTGGCCAGGGCGGTGCTGGACGGCAACAGCGAGATCTTTTCATTGCTGGTAGGCAGCAACAGTTGCCCCGGCAAGTCGGCCGGCACGCTGCCCTTGTGCAGGAACAGGTCGTAGCAACTGTGTTCCAGGGCATCCGGGTCATAGCCGAAATAGCTGGTCATGGAGCCGTGGGGGTCCAGGTCGACCACGACCACACGCTTGCCGGCCTCGGCCAGCAAGCCGGCCAAGGCGATGGACGTGGTGGTTTTACCGACACCACCCTTTTGATTGGCAACTGCCCAGACTCTCATTCGGATTGTTCCTCCCGGCAGGCACAGGCTCGACCGAGAAATTGCATGGGGTTATAGAGCCGGTGACGGAGAATTGACGGCACTCCCGCGAACCGGCGCCTTTACGGGCGCTGGTGCAGTTTGTGTGCCAGCCCGCTTCAAGGCGGCATCCGGTGTTGCATTGGCAGTGCCGGTACCGGTCAGGCTGCGGCGTACGTCCAGGTTGCGCGACACCACCAGCACCACCCGTCGGTTGCGCGCACGGCCTTCCGCCGTGGCGTTATTGGCCACCGGCTGGAACTCGCCGTAACCCACCGACGCCAGGCGCCCGGGGTTCACACCCTGCATCGCGAGCATTCGTACAATACTCGCCGCCCGGGCCGAAGACAGCTCCCAGTTGGTCGGGTACTGCGCGGTACTGATCGGCAGGTTATCGGTAAAGCCTTCAACGTGGACCGGGTTTTCAAACGGCTTCAGGATCGCCGCCACCTTGTCGATGATGGTAAACGCCTGGTCGCTGGGCATTGCATCGGCACTGGCGAACAGCAGGCTGGAATTGAGCTCGATCTCGACCCACAACTCATTGCCGCGCACGGTCATCTGGTTGGAGCTGATCAGGTCGCCAAAGGCCGCGCTGATGTTATCGGCGATGCTTTTCAGCGGGTCGCTGGTGCCACCGATGCCGGCGGCGGTTTCATCGCTGTCGTTGACCAGCGGCTTGGCCGGGGTCACGGTCTTGGGGCGTTCTTCGCCAATGGGTATCGGCTTGAGGGCGCGGTCAGCGTCGTTGAACACGCCAATCAGCGCCTGGGAAATGACTTTGTACTTGCCTTCGTTGATCGAGGAAATGGAGTACATCACCACAAAAAACGCGAACAGCAACGTAATGAAGTCGGCGTAGGACACCAGCCAGCGTTCATGGTTGACGTGTTCTTCAGGCTCGCGGCGGCGACGGCTCACAACAAATACCTCCCATCAATCCATGAAGCCCTGGAGCTTCAATTCGATGGAGCGCGGGTTTTCACCCTCGGCAATCGAGAGGATGCCTTCGAGCAACATCTCGCGATAACGCGACTGGCGCAGGGCGATCGACTTGAGCTTGCTGGCCACCGGCAACAACACCAGGTTGGCACTGGCCACGCCGTAGATGGTGGCGACGAACGCCACGGCAATCCCGCTGCCCAGTTGCGACGGATCGGCCAGGTTGCCCATCACGTGGATCAAGCCCATCACCGCACCGATGATGCCGATGGTCGGCGCGTAGCCGCCCATGCTTTCAAAGACCTTGGCCGCGTTGATGTCGCGGCTTTCCTGGGTGTAGAAGTCCACTTCGAGGATGCTGCGAATCGCTTCCGGCTCGGCGCCGTCCACCAGCAGTTGCAGGCCTTTGCGTGCGTAGCTGTCGGGCTCGGCATCGGCCACGCCTTCCAGCCCAAGCAGGCCTTCCTTGCGCGCCGTGAGGCTCCAGTTGACCACGCGGTCGATGCCGCCCGGCAAGTCGACACGCGGCGGGAAGATAATCCAGATGATGATCTGCATCGCGCGCTTGAACGAACTCATGGGCGACTGCAACAACGCCGCGCCCACGGTGCCGCCGATCACGATCAACGCCGCCGGGCCGTTGGCCAGGGCGCCCAGGTGGCCGCCTTCGAGGTAGTTGCCGCCGATAATCGCGACAAACGCCATGATGATGCCAATCAGGCTCAATACATCCATCAGAGGCAAGCCTCCACCAGGTGCTTGCCGATGTCGTCCAGGCTGTAGACGGCGTCGGCCAGGTCGGCCTTGACGATGGCCATGGGCATGCCATAGATCACGCAGCTGGCTTCATCCTGGGCCCAGATCGCGCTGCCGCCCTGCTTGAGCAGGCGCGCGCCTTCACGGCCGTCGGCGCCCATGCCGGTCAACACCACCGCCAAAACTTTGTCGCCGTAGGATTTGGCCGCAGACCCGAAGGTGATATCCACACACGGCTTGTAGTTCAGGCGTTCGTCACCCGGCAGGATTTTGATCGCACCACGGCCATCGACCATCATCTGCTTGCCACCAGGGGCCAGCAGCGCCAGACCCGGACGCAGGATGTCGCCATCCTCGGCTTCCTTGACGCTGATGCGGCACAGCTTGTCCAGGCGCTCGGCGAACGCCTTGGTGAACGCGGCCGGCATGTGCTGGATCAACACGATCGGCGCCGGGAAGTTCGCCGGCAATTGGGTCAACACCCGCTGCAAGGCCACCGGGCCGCCGGTGGACGTACCGATGGCCACCAGCTTGTAGGCCTTGCGCTTGGGCGCAGGTGAATGTGCGGCGGGCGCAGCCGTACGCACCGGGGCGGCGGCCGGGCGCGCAACCGGTGCCGGCGCCGGGCGACCAAAGGTGCTCGGGGCGGCCGGTGGCGGCGTAACGGGTGCGGGCGCCGGCGCACTGAACAGGCTGCGACGGTTACTGCGGGAGATGCTGTGCACCTTCTCGCAGAGCATCTGCTTGACCTTCTCGGGGTTGCGCGAGATGTCTTCGAAATTCTTCGGCAGGAAGTCCACCGCGCCGGCATCCAGCGCATCCAGGGTGACCCGGGCGCCTTCGTGGGTCAGCGAAGAGAACATCAACACCGGCGTCGGGCAGCGCTGCATGATGTGCCGCACCGCCGTGATGCCGTCCATCATCGGCATCTCGTAGTCCATGGTGATCACGTCCGGCTTGAGGGCCAGGGCCTGATCGATCGCCTCTTTGCCGTTGGTGGCCGTGCCGACCACCTGGATATTGGAATCCGATGAAAGAATTTCCGAGACGCGGCGGCGGAAGAAACCCGAATCGTCCACCACCAGGACCTTGACTACCATAAACACTCCGTTAGGCCGGGCGAGGGACAACCGCCCTGCCCGGGCCGAATCAAATACGCCGTGCGGCGTAACGCTTGAGCATGCTCGGAACATCCAGAATCAGCGCGATCCGACCGTCACCGGTAATGGTCGCACCCGACATGCCCGGGGTTCCCTGCAGCATTTTGCCCAAAGGCTTGATGACCACTTCTTCCTGGCCCACCAGTTGATCGACCACGAAGCCGATACGCTGGGTGCCCACGGAAAGAATCACCACATGGCCTTCGCGCTGCTCTTCATGCTTGGCCGAAGCCACCAGCCAGCGCTTGAGGTAGAACAGCGGCAACGCCTTGTCGCGCACGATCACCACTTCCTGGCCGTCCACCACGTTGGTGCGCGACAGGTCGAGGTGGAAGATTTCGTTGACGTTGACCAGCGGGAAGGCGAACGCCTGGTTGCCCAGCATCACCATCAGGGTCGGCATGATCGCCAGGGTCAACGGCACCTTGATGACGATCTTCGAGCCCTGGCCCTTGGTCGAGTAGATGTTGATCGAGCCGTTGAGCTGGCTGATCTTGGTCTTCACCACGTCCATGCCCACGCCACGGCCCGACACGTCGGAAATCTCGGTCTTGGTGGAGAAGCCCGGGGCGAAGATCAGGTTGTAGCACTCGGTGTCGGTGAGGCGGTCGGCGGCGTCCTTGTCCATCACCCCACGCTTGACTGCAATGTTGCGCAGTACCGTGGGGTCCATGCCTTTGCCGTCATCGGTGATCGACAGCAGGATATGGTCGCCTTCCTGTTCGGCCGCCAGGATCACTTTGCCCTGGCGGTTCTTGCCCGAGGCTTCGCGCTCTTCCGGCGTCTCGACACCGTGGTCGACCGCGTTGCGCACCAAGTGGACCAGCGGGTCGGCCAGGGCCTCGACAAGGTTTTTGTCGAGGTCGGTTTCTTCACCCACCAGTTCCAGGTTGATCTCTTTCTTGAGCTGGCGTGCCAGGTCGCGAACCAGGCGCGGGAAACGGCCGAAGACTTTCTTGATCGGCTGCATCCGGGTCTTCATGACGGCGGTCTGCAGGTCTGCGGTGACCACGTCGAGGTTCGACACGGCCTTTTGCATGGCCTCGTCGCCACTGTTCAGGCCCAGGCGCACCAGGCGGTTACGCACCAGCACCAGTTCGCCGACCATGTTCATGATGTCGTCCAGGCGCGCGGTATCAACCCGCACGGTGGTTTCGGCTTCACTGGCCGGTTGCTTGTCCGGGGCCGGGGCAGCCGCGGCAGCCCGGGCCGGTGCTGGAGCCGGAGCCGGAGCCGCTTTCGCTGCGACAGGCGCGGCAGCCTTGGCGGCAGGAGCCGGTGTTGCGACAGCCGCGGCAGCAGCCGGTGCAGCAGCGCCGACCACTTCGGTGAACTTGCCCTTGCCGTGCAGTTCATCCAGCAGGGCTTCGAATTCGTGATCGGAGATCAGTCCATCGGCGGCCGGCGCAGCAGCGGGCGCCGCAGGCGCGGCGGCCGTTGCGGCGACTTCCGGCAGAGCCTCGGCGGCAAACGAGCCTTTGCCGTGCAACTGGTCCAGCAGCGCTTCAAATTCGTCGTCGGTGATTTCATTGCTGACGGGCGCCGCGGCTTCCGTTGGCGCTGGCGCTGCGGCCACCGCGTCCGGGGCAAACTGGCCCTTGCCGTGCAACTGGTCGAGCAACGACTCGAACTCGGCGTCGGTAATGTCTTCGGTGGTCGGCACCATGGCCGGCGCACTGGCTGCCGGCGCTTCGGCTTCGGCCTTGACGGCGTTCAGCGAGTCCAGCAGTTGTTCAAATTCGCTGTCGGTCACGTCGCCCGCAGGCTCGGCAACCGGCTCAGCCACCGCTTCCACCACGGGAGCGTTGGCCGCAGGTTCCGCCAGGCGCGCCAGGGCGGCCAGCAGTTCCGGCGTGGCGGCAGTGATCGGTGCGCGCTCGCGCACTTCACTGAACATGCCGTTGACCGCGTCCAGTGCTTCCAGGATCACGTCCATCAGTTCCGAGTCGACGTGCCGCTCACCCTTGCGCAGGATGTCGAACACGTTCTCGGCGATGTGACAGCACTCCACCAGCTCGTGGAGCTGGAGGAAGCCGGCGCCCCCTTTTACAGTATGAAAACCGCGAAAAATTGCATTGAGCAGGTTCGCATCATCCGGTCGGCTTTCCAGCTCGACCAGTTGTTCGGACAGTTGCTCTAAAATTTCGCCGGCCTCTACAAGGAAATCCTGAAGGATTTCTTCATCGGCGCCGAAGCTCATGGGTGTGCTCCTTAGAAGCCTAAACTGGACAGCAAATCGTCTACGTCGTCTTGCCCGGATACAACGTCTTCACGTTTATCGGCATGAATCTGCGGACCTTCACCCTTGGCGAGGTGTTTTTGTGGATCTTTTTCAGAAAGGATCGCTGCGCGGTCATGTTCGATGCCGGCAAACCGGTCGACCTGGCCCGCCATCAACACCAGTTTGAGCAGGTTGCTTTCCACTTCGGTGACCAGTTGGGTCACACGCTTGATCACCTGACCGGTGAGGTCCTGGTAATCCTGGGCCAGCAGAATGTCATTGAGGTTGCTGGAAACCGTGCGGTTTTCCTGCTCGCTGCGGGACAAAAAGCCCTCGACCCGACGCGCCAGCTCACGAAACTCCTCAGCGCCCACTTCCCGACGCATGAACCGGCCCCAGTCAGTGCTCAGGGCCTTGGCTTCACTGGCCATACCGTTGACCAGAGGCGTGGCGTTTTCCACCAGGTCCATGGTGCGGTTGGCCGCCGCCTCAGTCAGCCTGACCACGTAGGACAGGCGTTCGGTGGCATCCGTGATCTGCGAGATTTCCTCGGCCTGGGGCATGTGCGGGTCAATCTGAAAATTGACTATCGCACTGTGCAACTCACGGGTGAGCTTGCCCACTTCCTGGTACAGGCCGCGGTCACGGGTCTGGTTGAGCTCATGGATCAACTGCACCGCGTCGCCGAACTGGCCTCTTTCAAGGCTTTCGACGAGTTGATGAGCATGTTTTTTCAGGGTCGACTCAAAGTCGGCCTGCGATGATTCTTTATGCTCCATAGCTCCCCCGTGGCAGCATCAATGACCGATGCGTTCGAAGATCTTTTCGATCTTCTCTTTCAAGGCCAGTGCAGTGAATGGCTTGACCACGTAGCCGTTGACCCCGGCCTGGGCGGCTTCGATGATCTGTTCACGCTTGGCTTCAGCGGTCACCATCAGCACAGGCAGGCTGCGCAGTTTTTCATCAGCGCGCACGTGGCGCAGCAGATCGATACCGGTCATGCCCGGCATGTTCCAGTCCGTTACCAGAAAGTCGATGCTCCCGCTGTTGAGGATCGGAATCGCCGTAATACCGTCATCCGCCTCGACCGTGTTAGTGAACCCAAGGTCACGCAACAGGTTTTTTATGATCCGCCGCATCGTTGAGAAGTCATCAACGATGAGGATTTTCATGTTCTTGTCCAATTCGACCTCCAAGCAGTCTTAAACGCGCCCAGCACCTGGGCGCGCCATATCAATCAACAGGCGTTACACAAAAAGGACTACCGGGGGGCACCACGGGCCAAGCCCGTCCGGGCGCAGGGCCTGGACGGTATCGTTCGCAGTGTCCCCACACTGCCTGTCAGCGCGCTCGCCACTCTCCCAAACGCCCCCGCAAGCGGGCCGCGCACTGGCTGTGTAACTGGCTGACCCGCGATTCGCTGACTCCCAGGACCTCACCGATTTCCTTGAGGTTCAGCTCTTCGTCGTAGTACAGCGCCAACACCAGTCGCTCACGCTCCGGCAAATTGGCTATCGCGTCCGCCAGCGCGCTCTGGAAGCGTTCATCTTCCAGGTCCCGTGACGGTTCGAGATGGGCACTCGCGCCGTCCTCGTGCAGCCCTTCATGTTCGCCGTCCTGTAAAAGGTCGTCGAAACTGAACAGCCGGCTGCCCAAGGTATCGTTCAAAATCCCGTAGTAATCGTCGAGACTCAATTGGAGTTCGGCCGCAACTTCATGATCTTTAGCGTCGCGACCGGTTTTTGCTTCAATTGAGCGAATTGCGTCACTCACCATCCGCGTATTGCGGTGCACTGATCGCGGCGCCCAATCACCTTTACGCACTTCATCGAGCATGGCCCCACGGATACGGATACCCGCGTATGTCTCGAAACTCGCGCCCTTGCTCGCGTCGTACTTGGTCGACACTTCAAGCAGGCCGATCATCCCGGCCTGGATCAAGTCTTCGACCTGCACGCTGGCAGGCAAGCGCGCCAGCAGGTGATAGGCAATGCGCTTGACCAGGGGCGCATAGCGCTCGATCAATTCGACTTGACTGTCACGTGCCGACTTCTTGTAAAGGTTGTAGCCGCTGGCTGTCATAGCACCGGTCCTGCGCTCGTCTGATGCACCAATCGCTCGACGAAAAACTCCAGATGCCCCCGGGGATTGGCGGGCAACGGCCAGGTATCGACCTTCTGGGCAATAGCCTTGAACGCCAATGCGCACTTCGAACGAGGGAACGCTTCATAGACCGCACGCTGCTTTTGCACGGCCTTGCGCACACACTCGTCGTAAGGAACTGCGCCAACGTATTGTAAGGCGACATCGAGGAAGCGATCCGTGACCTTGGTCAACTTGGCGAACAGATTCCGCCCTTCCTGCGGGCTTTGGGCCATGTTGGCCAGCACGCGGAAGCGGTTCATGCCGTAGTCGCGGTTGAGCAGTTTGATCAGGGCGTAGGCGTCGGTGATCGAGGTGGGTTCGTCGCACACCACCAGCAACACTTCCTGGGCTGCGCGCACGAAACTGACCACCGACTCGCCGATCCCGGCGGCGGTGTCGATCACCAGTACGTCGAGGTTGTCGCCAATGTCGCTGAACGCCTGAATCAGGCCGGCATGTTGCGCCGGACTCAGGTGCACCATGCTCTGGGTGCCGGAAGCCGCCGGCACGATGCGAATCCCGCCGGGGCCTTGCAACAGTACGTCGCGCAGCTCACAGCGGCCTTCAATCACATCGGCCAGGGTATGTTTGGGCGTCAGTCCCAGCAGAACGTCGACGTTCGCCAGCCCCAGGTCAGCATCCAGCAGCATGACGCGACGGCCAAGCTCTGCCAGGGCCAGGGACAAATTCACTGACACGTTAGTTTTCCCGACGCCACCTTTGCCGCCGGTCACCGCGATCACCTGTACGGGATGCATGCTGCCCATTTTATTTCTTTACCTTGTCTTGCTTAGACGCAGGCTACATAAGTTGGCCGCGCGAACTGCTGGCAGGCCATCGATGTAGATACTTTTCACTGTCATTTTTAAATAGAAAGCCATGATGCCTCAGCCAACTCGCTTGTTCGGGCTGTGGTAGAGGTCAGCAAACATGTCAGCCATAGCTTCCTCACTGGGTTCTTCCTGCATTTGCACGCTGACAGCCCGGCTGACCAACTGATGACGGCGCGGCAGATGCAGATCATCCGGGATCCGCGGCCCGTCGGTCAGGTAGGCGACCGGTAATTCATGACTGATTGCCAGGCTCAATACTTCGCCCAGGCTTGCCGTCTCATCCAGTTTAGTCAGGATGCAACCCGCCAGCCCGCAGCGCTTGTAGCTGTGGTAGGCGGCGGTCAATACCTGCTTCTGGCTGGTAGTGGCAAGCACCAAATAGTTTCTGGATTTGATCCCGCGTCCGGCCAGGCTTTCCAGCTGCATGCGCAGGGCCGGGTCGCTGGCTTGCAGGCCGGCGGTGTCGATCAGCACTACGCGCTTGCGCAGCAGTGGGTCGAGGGCGTTGGCCAGGGACTGGCCCGGGTCGACGTGGGTCACCGGCACATTGAGGATGCGGCCCAGGGTCTTGAGTTGTTCCTGGGCGCCGATGCGGTAGCTGTCCATGCTCACCAGCGCGATGTTCTGGGCGCCGTACTTGAGCACGTAACGTGCGGCCAGCTTGGCCAGGGTGGTGGTCTTGCCCATGCCGGCCGGGCCGACCATGGCAATCACACCGCCTTCTTCCAGGGGTTCGATTTCCGGGGTGACGATCATCCGCGCCAGGTGGGCCAGGAGCATGCGCCAGGCCTGGCGAGGCTCTTCAATTTGCGTGGTCAGTTGCAGCAGGTCGCGGGACAACGGGCCGGACAGGCCAATGCGTTGCAGGCGACGCCACAGGTTGGCCTGTTGTGGCTGGCTGCCCTGCAACTGGTTCCAGGCCAGCGAACCCAGCTGCACTTCCAGCAGTTCACGCAGGCCGTTGAGTTCAAAGCGCATCGAGTCGAACACCCGCTGGTCTACCGCCGGCGCCGGGGATGGCGCAGCAGGACGCGGTGGTTCAACAAAAGTCGGCTCTACCAGCGGCTCGGACGCGGTCAACGGCAGCCCGGCAAACAGCTGGCGATTGGTGGAGGCGTCGCTGTCGCCACGCATGCTCAGTTCAGCCTGGGCCGAGACAATGCGCGAAGCGGTCTTGCGCAGCTCGTCTTCCAGTTCCATGTTCGGCACGCGCGGCGCCAGGGCCGAGGGTTTGTAATCCAGGGCAGCCGTCAGCTCCACACCGCCTGCAATACGACGGTTACCGATAATCGCAGCGTCGGCGCCCAACTCATCACGTACCAGTTTCATGGCCTGACGCATATCGGCGGCGAAAAAACGCTTCACTTGCATATCCCACTACCTCAGCCGTTGGGCCCTACTGTCGCGACGATAGTCACTTGCTTATTGTCAGGAATTTCCTGGTAAGCCAATACGTGCAAATTCGGTATAGCCAGGCGTCCAAACCGCGACAACATCGCCCGGACGGGGCCAGCCACCAGCAGGATCACCGGATGGCCTTCCATTTCCTGGCGCTGCGCGGCTTCGATCAACGAACGCTGCAGCTTCTCTGCCATGCTTGGCTCCAGCAACACGCCTTCATCCGCGCCCTGCCCAGCCTTCTGAATACTATTGAGCAATATTTGTTCCAACCTTGGTTCCAAGGTGATAACAGGCAGCTCGGAGTCAAGCCCTACAATGCTTTGGACGATTGCACGCGACAATCCGACGCGCACTGCGGCCACCAGGGCGGCAGTATCTTGACTCTTGGCGGCATTGTTGGCGATAGCTTCGGCAATGCTGCGAATGTCCCGCACCGGCACCTGCTCGGCCAACAGCGCTTGCAGCACCTTGAGCAGTTGCGAGGTGGACAGCACACCCGGTACCAGCTCTTCGGCGAGTTTTGGCGAGGCCTTGGCCAGCAATTGCAAGAGTTGCTGGACTTCTTCGTGGCCAATCAGCTCGTGGGAGTGCTTGTACAGAATCTGGTTGAGGTGGGTGGCGACCACGGTGCTGGCGTCGACCACGGTGTAGCCCAGCGACTGCGCCTGGCTGCGCTGGCTGATTTCGATCCATACCGCTTCCAGGCCAAAAGCCGGATCTTTGGCGGTAATCCCGTTGAGGCTGCCAAACACCTGGCCCGGGTTGATCGCCAGTTCGCGGTCCGGGTAGATCTCGGCCTCGGCCAGAATCACCCCCATCAGGGTCAGGCGGTAGGCGCTCGGGGCCAGGTCGAGGTTGTCGCGAATGTGCACGGTGGGCATCAGGAAGCCCAGGTCCTGGGACAACTTCTTGCGCACACCCTTGATCCGCGCCAGCAATTGCCCACCCTGGTTGCGATCCACCAGAGGAATCAGGCGGTAGCCGACTTCCAGGCCGATCATGTCGATCGGGGTCACGTCGTCCCAGCCCAGTTCCTTGGTTTCCAGGGCGCGGGCCGGCGATGGCAGCAGCTCCTGCTGGCGCGCCACTTCCTGCTGGGCAATCACCTTGATGTTGTTTTGTTTTTTCCAGAACAGGTAGGCACCGCCGGCGGCCATGGCGGCCATGCTCAGGAACGAGACATGGGGCATGCCCGGCACGATGCCCATGATCGCCATGATGCCTGCCGCCACCGCCAGCGCCTTGGGCGAGGCAAACATCTGCCGGCTGATCTGCTTGCCCATGTCTTCGGAGCCCGAAGCACGGGTCACCATGATCGCCGCAGCTGTAGATAACAACAGTGATGGCAATTGCGCCACTAAACCGTCACCGATGGTCAGCAGGGCGTAAACCTTGCCGGCGTCGCCGAAGGTCATGCCGTGCTGGAAGATGCCGACCGCCATGCCGCCGATCAGGTTGATAAACAGAATCAACAGGCCGGCGATGGCGTCGCCGCGCACGAATTTGCTGGCACCGTCCATAGAACCGTAGAACTCGGCTTCCTGGGCGACTTCAAGGCGACGGGCCTTGGCCTGGTTCTGGTCGATCAGGCCGGCGTTGAGGTCGGCGTCGATCGCCATCTGCTTGCCGGGCATCGCGTCGAGGGTAAAACGCGCGCTCACCTCGGAAATCCGCCCGGCGCCCTTGGTCACGACCACAAAGTTGATGATCATCAAGATCGCAAAAACCACGATACCGACCACGTAGTTACCGCCGATCACCACCTCGCCGAAGGCCTGGATCACCTTGCCCGCGGCGGCGTGGCCGTCCTGCCCGTGGAGCATCACCACCCGGGTGGAAGCCACGTTAAGCGCCAGCCGCAGCAGGGTGGCGATCAGCAGGATGGTCGGGAATACCGCGAAATCCAGCGGCCGCAGGGCGTATACGCACACCAGCAACACGACGACCGACAGCGCAATGTTGAAGGTGAAGAACACATCCAGCAGGAACGGCGGCATCGGCAACATCATCATTGCCAGCATCACCAGCAACAACAACGGCACACCCAGATTGCCTCGCGAGAGGTCAGTCAGGGTGCCACGGGCCGTGCTGAGCATTTGAGAGCGATCCACCGGTATTCCTCGTTTCCTTGAAGCAAACTTTTGACGCCGGGAAGCGTCCTGGAGGCGGTATTGCAAGAAGCCTTCCAACTTTTGCTTGAGGAAGCAGATCGGTCTCACGGACAGCGAAGGGCTACCGCCGTACACACATCACCTGTGGCGAGGGAGCTTGCTCCCGCTGGGCTGCGCAGCAGCCCCGGAACGGCTTGCGCGCTTTGCCTGATTCACCGCGCTAGCTTTATTGGGGACGCTTCGCACCCCAGCGGGAGCAAGCTCCCTCGCCACACAAGCTCGTTCGCGGGAGATGGCGAAACGTCCGACAGGTATTTAGGGTTGCATTGCCGTCAAAGGCTGATCGCTCCCTGCGCGGGAACGATCAGTCCCTGCCTAGACCAGACGAACCTTTTCCGCTTGCAGTCCTTTTGGACCTTGCACCACCTCGAACTCAACGGCCTGGCCTTCTTCAAGCGTCTTGAAACCGTCGCTCTGAATGGCCGAGAAGTGGACAAAAAGATCTTCGCCGCCTTCTTGCTTGATAAAGCCAAAGCCCTTTTCTGTGTTGAACCATTTGACCGTGCCTGTAACCCTTGCCATTGCCGTTCTCCCGACATCTCGTGCGCAGACTGCATAGCGCAGCCAGCCTCATCACCTCAATCAAACCGCTAAAGGCAGGGGCATGGCTACTGTCAAAGTTGACAGGTAGAGGGGTTTGGCTGGAGGGATAAGGTGGATGTCAGGACGCCTTCGCGAGCAAGCCCGCTCCCACATTTGACCGTGTACAGCCTGTAGAAACGCGGTCGAATGTGGGAGCGGGCTTGCTCGCGAAGAGGCCAGCAGAGGCACTACAAAACTCAGGAATCCCGACGCAAATCCGGCGGAATCGGCAGGTCTTTGAGCGGATCCGGCCGCTTGCCCTTGCCCGCGCGGTATAGGCGGATCTGATACACGTCGCGCGCGAACTCCAGACCACCACTTGCACGCAGTGGATGATTGCTCGCGAAAAACTCAAGGGCGCCGCGTTTACCCAGCAAGCACGCGTTATCGTTAACGAACTTCGCGAGCAAGCTCGCTCCTACAGTGTGGGGTATCAAGCATCTTTGAAGCCCGGCAAACCATGAGCAGCACGCCACGCCTTCACTGTCAGAGCAACTCCTTCGGCAGAGCTATCGTTACTCGGCGCAGGGTAGAAAATTAAGTCAGAACCATCCGGATGCCCAGAGATCTGCCGAAATTGCTCAATCAATCCACCCAGCTCGGCATCAGTCCCCCCCTTGTTGGCGATTAGTATTTGATTGATAAGGCTTACAAATTCTTCTTCTGTGTAATCAGTAATATTTGCCATATCTACTTACGACCTCCTGTGAAGATCAATATGATTTTTCGGGGTGTTTACCCCTAGATTGTCCACGTCATAAACGGCACCGCCATCAGCAATGCGCTCGATATGATGTATTTCGTAAGTACTTCTTTGGCCCACAGAATCCTTGTCCCGAACAACAGGAGCATTTCCGGTCGATAAACGATCCCGAGCACTCTGACTTAGCTGACCCAACAACTCAGGATCATTGCTTATAGCCATCCAGAACGCCTTCCGAAACGAATCAAAACTGCCGAAGTTCTTTCCCCGCAATTGATCAGCGATTCGTGTCGGAATGGGCGCTCCGAGCCCCGCACCAGCACCCGCTAACCAGGGACCTGCTACATCCTGCCCCCGCCCCGTCACAACCCCTGGCTGAAGGCGCACATTCATCACGATATACAGCGGCTTCACACCCGAATCCGCCGGAAACACGAGAATAAAATCCTTGTATTCAGGCGGGTAAATCGGGTTGACGATGATGTTATCCGCTTGCTCGGTCGGCGGGTAAATCCAGATGTTCGGAGCCTGCGGTGCGCCCTCCAATGGCGGAATACCGGAGGTGCTGGACGGATCAACCGCCGGCGTCCAGATCAGGGTCACCCCATCACCAAAGTCGGCCACTTGTTGGGCGCCCCGCGCCTGAAACTGCACAACCGGTATCATTTCCCAGTCAGGGCGTTTCTGGGTGTTGTATCCATACCCCTTCAAGGCCCCATCAGCTTGTTGCTCTACATACAACCGAAGCCGCGTACGGCCATTTTTCATCGAATGGAGCTGTTCGTCCGTGTACAAGCTACTGTCGCCAAGGCTCGAAGGCCAAAGCAACGCAACCAGACCGGCCAATGCGCTGCTGGCAACACCCGTCGTTACAGCACCGGCTGCCGCAGTACAAAGACCTCCACAGGAGGCTCCTGTAGTCGTCGCCGCCCCACCCAATCGCAGCGTTCCGAGCGCTGCCGGCAACTGGTTGCCCCTGATTTTCTTGAGAACGATGGTGCCCGCAGCGTCCGCCTCACGCCCACCCAGCAGGGCGAAGGTGCCGTAGTCGCCGACGGCCAAGGTGGGAATCGCCCCACTGAAATTCGTGTAGTCAATCGCACCATCAGGCAACGTACAGGGTTTGGTAAAGGTACAGGCCAATTGCTTTTCAATAGGTGCAGGCCTTGGCAGCGCCCCGATTGGCTCAGCAGGTGGCGACTCTGACCTCTCTTGCGCACGTGCCGGGTGGTAGCCACTTTCCAGCCCCCTCCACCACCGGCCGCTTGTGTCTTGGCTCAATGGACTGAACGGCTCATCCAGCACCAGGAACCAGTTCCCATGCTCTACCGCCTCTAGCATCTGGCGCAATTTAAACTCAGATAACCTATTACGATAAACGCCGTAGCAACCAAAGGCGGTTTTCAATTCATCCAGCCCCGTCATATGCAGGTCTCTCTCCAAAGACCAACGGACATGACCGACCGCAAAAAATGGAGATTCGATCTTTTCAAAACCAATCCCTAATCGCTCACGATCTTGCCAGCGAATGAGTCGGTCCCACATAACAAAGTCCCTTAGCAACGCGTATCCGTGATTTCGAGGTTTATGCTTTGGCACGGGAAGGGATGTTGCTGAGCGACGCTAAACC
The DNA here is from genome assembly GCF_013386315.1 of Pseudomonas sp. P7779. Lineage (NCBI taxonomy): Bacteria > Pseudomonadati > Pseudomonadota > Gammaproteobacteria > Pseudomonadales > Pseudomonadaceae > Pseudomonas > Pseudomonas sp. P7779. The sequence continues at coordinate 75,501 of NZ_JACARZ010000061.1, forward strand.
AAACAACTGACCGTTCGGCTAGCTATGGGATGGAAAGCGAAACGTCCGACAGGTATTTAGGGTTGCTGGTGGGAAAGTCGATCTCTAGTCTTCGGACACCGCTGCAAACGCAGCGGGCGGGCGTCGCGGCCCGAGTGAATTCAGGGTACCTCCAGCATATTCTCCAGGAGCGTCACCATGACCAAAACAACTTCCCATAACCTGCGCAACGCCGAAAAAGGCGCTATCGAAGATAGCTATTCCTCCTCCCACAACGCCCCCGTCGTGCTATTCAGCGTCATCGACGGCATCAGTACCGAAGACCTGCTGGTCAACCTCACCGAAACACTGGCTTCAGCCCATGCGCTGACCTGCGACTTTGCCTTTGAACTGGAAGGATCGCGGCGGGAAGGCGCGCTGGGGATTGCACAGTTAATCGAGGTGGGGCGGTTGCTGGCTGATCGAGTGCTGGATGACATAGCGCCCTTGCCGGCGACTTAAACGTTGCCATAGGCAATGCGAGATTTTTTGTTGCCTGGGCGGACGCCTTCGCGAGCAAGCCCGCTCCCACATTTGACCGCGTTTCTACAGGATATACACGGTCAAATGTGGGAGCGGGCTTGCTCGCGAAGAGGCCAGGAGGGACGCTACAAAATCAGGAATCCCGACGCAAATCCGGTGGAATCGGCAGGTCTTTGAGCGGATCCGGCCGCTTGCCCTTGCCCGCCCGGTACTGGCGGATCTGATACACGTACGCCAACACCTGAGCCACCGCCAGATACAACCCGGCCGGAATTTCCTGGTCCAGGTCGGTGGAGTAGAAGATCGACCGCGCCAACTCCGGCGATTCCAGCAGCAGGATGTCATTGGCTACCGCAATCTCGCGGATTTTCAACGCCGTGAAATCACTGCCCTTGGCCAGCAACATCGGCGCCCCACCCTTCTCCGGGTCGTACTTGAGCGCCACGGCGTAGTGGGTCGGGTTGGTGATGACCACATCGGCATCGGGCACCGAGGCCATCATCTTGCGCTGGGACATCTCGCGCTGCAGCTGGCGAATCCGCTGCTTGACCTCGGGCCGGCCTTCCTGGTCCTTGTGCTCGTCGCGCACTTCCTGCTTGGTCATCAGCAGTTTCTTGTGGCTTTCCCACAGCTGGATCGGCGCATCCACCGCGGCAATGATGATCAACCCGCAGGCCATCCACAGCGAACTCCAGCCCACCACTTGCACACTGTGGATGATCGCCAGCTCGATCGGCTCATGGGCGATGCGCAGCAGGTCGTCGATGTCGGACGACAACACCGTCAACGCCACAAACAGGATCAGGATGAACTTGGCCAAGGCCTTGAGCAGTTCCACCAGGGCCTTGGTGGAAAACATCCGCTTGAGCCCGGCCGCCGGGTTCATCCGGCTGAATTTGGGCGCCAGGCTGCCGGCGGCAAACAGCCAGCCGCCGAGGGAAATCGGGCCGATCAGGGCCGCCAGCAACAAGGTGATGAGGATCGGCTGTACCGCGAGGATCGCGATCTTGCCCGAGTGCAGCAGGTACAAGCCCATGGCCCCCGGGCTCAGCAGCACGTCGCGGGGCAGGGAGAAATTCAGGCGCATCAACTCCATCAGGTCCAGGGCCAGGCCACCGCCATAGATCAGCAGGCCGCCGGAACCGGCGAGCATGATCGCCAGGGTGTTGAGCTCTTTGGAGCGGGCAATCTCGCCCTTTTCCCGGGAGTCCTTTTTACGTTTCTCCGTGGGGTCTTCTGTCTTGTCCTGGCCACTCTCGCTCTCGGCCATGGCTTACCGCGCCCGCGCCAAGTCACGTAAAAACTGCAAGGCGTCGGTCGCCAGCGGTTGATACTGATTGAGAATGTCAGCCATGCCGACCCAGAAAATCCCCATGCCCAGCACCAGGGTCAACGGGAAACCGATGGAGAAGATGTTCAACTGCGGCGCCGCCCGGGTCATCACGCCAAAGGCGATGTTGACCACCAGCAGCGCAGTGATCGCCGGCAATACCAGCAGCAAGGATGCACCGAGCACCCAGCTCAAGCGCCCCACCAGTTCCCAGAAATGATTGACCACCAACCCGCTGCCCACCGGCAAGGTGGTGAAGCTTTCGGTCATCACCTCGAACACCACCAGGTGGCCGTTCATGGCCAGGAACAGCAAGGTCACCAGCATCGTCAGGAATTGCCCGATCACCGCCACCGACACGCCGTTGGTAGGGTCGACCATGGACGCGAAGCCCATGCCCATCTGGATCGAGATGATCTGCCCGGCGATCACGAAGGCCTGGAAGAACAGCGTCAGGGAGAAGCCCAGCAAGGCGCCGATGATGATTTGCTCGGCGATCAACATCATTGCACTGAGGTCCAGGGCATTCACCGGTGGCATCGGCGGCAAGCCCGGCACGATGACCACGGTGATCGCCACCGCGAAATACAGGCGGATGCGCCGTGGTACCAGGGTGGTGCCGAACACCGGCATGGTCATCAGCACGGCCGTGACCCGGAACAACGGCAGGATGAACGAGGCCACCCAGGTGCTGATCTGGGTGTCGGTCAAGGCCAGCATCGAATTCACGGGGTCAGCCGATCAACTGCGGAATACTGCCGTACAGCTGCAGGATGTATTCCATGAAGGTTTGCACCAGCCACGGGCCGGCGACGATCAGGGTGATCAGCATCACCAGCAGGCGCGGCAAAAAGCTCAGGGTCTGTTCGTTGATCTGGGTCGCGGCCTGGAACATCGCCACCAACAGGCCCACCAACAGGCTCGGCACCACCAGTACGGCGACCATCATGGTGGTCAGCCACAGGGCTTCGCGAAACAGGTCGACTGCTACTTCTGGCGTCATGGCCTACACCCCACCGAAACTGCCGGCCAGGGTGCCGATAATCAGCGCCCACCCGTCCACCAACACAAACAGCATGATCTTGAACGGCAGCGAAATGATCAGCGGCGACAGCATCATCATACCCATGGCCATCAGCACACTCGCCACGACGAGGTCGATGATCAGGAACGGAATGAAGATCATGAAGCCGATCTGGAACGCGGTCTTCAACTCCGAGGTCACGAACGCCGGCACCAGGATGGTCAGCGGCGCCATGTCGGGGCTGGCGATGTCGGTACGCTTGGACAACCGCACAAACAACTCAAGATCGCTGGAACGGGTCTGCGACAGCATGAAATCCTTGATCGGGCCCTGGGCCTTGTCGATCGCATCCTGGGCGGTCATTTTCTCCGCCAGGTACGGTTGCAGGGCTTGCTGGTTCACCTTGTCGAACACCGGCGCCATGATGAACAGCGTCAGGAACAGCGCCATGCCGGTGAGGATCTGGTTCGACGGCGTCTGTTGCAGGCCGAGGGCCTGACGCAGGATCGAGAACACGATGATGATGCGGGTGAAGCTGGTCATCAGCATCACGAACGCGGGGATGAAGCTCAGCGCGGTCATGATCAGCAGGATCTGCAGGCTGACCGAATACTCCTGCGCGCCCGCCGCGTTAGTGCCCAGGGTGATCGCCGGGATCGACAACGGGTCTGCCGCGTACGCCAGCGGCGCTGCCAGCAACAGCATGAGCGTCAATAAAACGCGCATTACTTCTTATCCTTCTGATCCTTGCCCAGCAACTCCATGAGGCGCTGGGCGAATTCCGGCGTGGCCGCTTGGGTCTGGGCCACTTCCACAGGCGACTTGAGCACGTGCAACGGGGTGATGCGACCGGGGGTGATGCCCAGCAGGATCTGCTCGTCGCCGACCTGCACCAGCACCAGCCTGTCCCGCGGGCCAAGGGCGCGTGAACCCACCAGCTCGATGACCTGGGCATTGCCCGGGCCGATGCGCTGCACGCGGCGCAGCACCCAGGCGAGCACGAAGATCAGCCCCACCACCAGCAACAACCCCAGCACCAACTGGGTGAGTTGCCCGCCCACACCGCTGCCGAGTGCCGGCGCAGCCGCCTGGGCAACCGGTTCTGCTGCCATTACGCTCAAGGGCAGCGTCGATAACAGTCCTACCAATGAGCGCTTCATATCAACGCAACTTCTTGATGCGTTCGCTCGGGCTGATCACGTCGGTCAGGCGGATGCCGAACTTCTCGTTGACCACCACCACTTCGCCATGGGCGATCAGCGTGCCGTTGACCAGCACGTCCAGCGGCTCGCCGGCCAGGCGGTCCAGCTCGATCACCGACCCCTGGTTGAGCTGCAGCAGGTTGCGGATGTTGATTTCGGTGCTGCCGACTTCCATGGAGATCGACACCGGGATGTCGAGGATCACGTCCAGGTTCGGACCGTCGAGGGTCACCGGGTCATTGTTCTTCGGCACGCTGCCGAACTCTTCCATGGGAAGGCGGTTGCCAACCGGTGCGGTGGCCGCATCGGCCGCCAGCAGTGCATCGATATCGTCCTGGCCGACATCGCCGGTTTCTTCCAGGGCAGCCGCCCACTCGTCAGCCAGGGCCTGGTCTTCGGCGGAAGTGTTTTCGTGTTCGGTAGCCATTACATGTCCTCGGCGGAGCAGAAATTAAGGTGGATCAGCGACGGTTGATCGGTTCGATCACTTGCAACGCCAGGTTGCCTTTGTGAGAACCGAGCTTGACCTTGAACGACGGCACGCCGTTGGCGCGCATGATCAGTTCTTCCGGCAGGTCGACGGGAATTACATCCCCCGGCTGCATGTGCAAAATATCCCGCAAACGCAGCTGGCGACGGGCCACGGTGGCGCTCAGGGGTACGTCGACGTCCAGCAGGTCTTCGCGCAGGGCTTTCACCCAGCGTTCGTCCTGGTCGTCGAGGTCGGACTGGAAACCGGCATCGAGCATCTCGCGCACCGGCTCGATCATCGAGTACGGCATGGTCACGTGCAGGTCGCCGCCGCCGCCATCGAGTTCGATGTGGAAGGTGGAGACCACAATGGCTTCGCTGGGGCCGACGATGTTGGCCATGGCCGGGTTCACTTCCGAGTTGATGTACTCGAAATTGACTTCCATGATCGCCTGCCAGGCTTCCTTCAAGTCGATGAAGGCCTGCTCCAGCACCATGCGCACCACCCGCAACTCGGTCGGGGTGAATTCACGGCCTTCGATCTTGGCGTGACGGCCATCGCCGCCGAAGAAGTTGTCCACCAGCTTGAACACCAGCTTGGCGTCGAGGATGAACAGCGCGGTGCCGCGCAGTGGCTTGATCTTCACCAGGTTGAGGCTGGTGGGCACGTACAGCGAGTGCACGTATTCACCGAACTTCATCACCTGCACACCGCCCACCGCCACGTCCGCCGAGCGGCGCAGCATGTTGAACATGCTGATACGGGTGTAACGGGCAAAACGCTCGTTGATCATTTCCAGGGTCGGCATGCGTCCACGGACGATGCGATCCTGGCTGGTCAGGTCGTAGCTTTTGACGCTGCCGGGCTCGGCAGCCATTTCGGTCTGTACCAGACCATCGTCGACGCCATGGAGCAGCGCATCGATTTCATCCTGGGACAGCAGGTCCTGCACGGCCATGTCGTGATCCTACTGCAATACGAAATTAGTGAAGAGCACCTGCTCGATCACAGGTTTGCCGACTTCCTTCTGGGCCACTTCCTGCACGCTGGCAGTGACCTTCTGGCGCAGCATTTCCTGGCCCACCGGGGTGGCGAGGGTGTCGAAGGGTTGGGCGGAAAACAGCATCACCAGGTTATTGCGGATCACTGGCATGTGCACCTTGAGGGCATCCAGGTCTGCCTGGTTACGCGCCAGCAGGGTAATGCTCACCTGCAGGTAGCGTTGACGGCCGTTCTGATTGAAGTTGGCGACAAACGCCGGCAGCATCGGCTCGAAGATTGCCGGTTGCTTGACGTTGGGGTTGACCTCGGCCGTGGCGGCCGGTTTGCTCTGGGCACTGTGCATAAAGTACCAGGTAGCCCCCACGGACAAGCCGATCGCCAGCAACAAGGCCAGGACAATCAGCAGGATAAGCTTGAGCTTGCCCTTGCCTGCGGGTGCTTTTGCTGCGTCGTCGCTCTTCGCCATGCCAATAATCCGTCACTATTCTGGGATTCATAGTTCTGGGGAAAGGCAAGAGCAAGTGTTATGCCAGAGTTGTCAGTTCGGTCACGGTTTCGCCGACACTGCAAAACCAATGTGGGAGCGGGCTTGCTCGCGAAAGCGGTGGATCAGCACCTGTAACGGTGACTGACACTCCGTATTCGCGAGCAAGCCCGCTCCCACATTTTGATCATCGCCAGGCCTCGGATCAGGCGTAGTAGTCCACGGCACTGGAGCCAATCACCGACTGCACCACCGGCGCGGCCACTTCAGCCACCTCACCGATACCGCCGCCATCAATCCCATCACCCCGCCCGCCACTGCCGCTGACGCCGCGAGCCTGGTTCTGCTGTTGCTGGTCCTGGCCCTGCTGCCCCTGCCAGCCACGGGACTGGTCCGACACGTTGACGTCGACCTGGCCCATGCCCTGCTGGGCAAACATCTCCCGCAGGCGGCCCGACTGGCTTTCCAGGGCTTCACGCACCACCGCATGGCCGCTCATGAAGGTGACTTGCGCCTGCTGGTCGGCGGACATCTTCACGCTGATGTCCAGGCGACCCAGCTCAGCGGGCTGCAACTGGATCTCTGCCGACTTGAGGTTGGCGCTGGACAGGTACATGACCCGGTTCACCACCTCATCGGTCCAGCCACTCTGGTGCATGGCCAATGGCGCGTTGGCCACCGGCGGCAGGGCATTCGCAGTTTTCGGCGTGGCAGCCTGGGTCAGCGCGGCGAGGCGGTTGGCGAAGTCATCGACACGGGTGTCGCTGCTGGCATCCTTCAAATCCTTGAGGCCGCCGTCGATCAGACCGGCAAAGGCTTTGTCGCCGCCCTGGTCGGTGCTGTCCTTGGACGCTTGCTGGTCGACCATATTGGCCAGGCCTGTGACGAAGTTTTGCGCGGCGGTCGGCTGATCCTGGGTCGGGGCCGGGGCGGTTTTTGCCGGGGCCTGGCTGCTGGCGGACACGTGTCCGCCCT
>NZ_JACARZ010000062.1:0-41166 GCF_013386315.1 Pseudomonas sp. P7779
GGGCTGCTGCGCAGCCCAACGGGGGACAAGCCCCCTCGCCACAGGTTTCAGCGGTGTCTTCACGGCGTTCCCACTTGGCAATCACCAGCGGTGCCAGGGCATTGCCCAGCACGTTCAACGCGGTGGTCGGCATTTCCATCAGGCGATACACCCCGGCGATGAAGGCGATGCCCTCCAACGGCAAGCCCGCACTCGCCAGGGTCGCCGACAGAATCACGAACATGAACCCTGGCACCCCGGCCGCGCCCTTGGATGTCAGTACCATGGTCACCACCAGCAGGGCCTGGTCGCCAAGGCTCAGGTCGATGCCATACAGCTGCGCCACAAACAGCGTGCCGATCCCCAGGAACAGCGACGCACCGTCCAGGTTGAACGAATACCCCACCGGCACCACAAAGCTCACCAGTGAAGGCGGCACGCCGTAGGTTTCGAGTTTCTTCATCAGTTGCGGCATCACCGCCGCCGAACTGGCGGTGGAGAACGCCAGGATCAGTTCATCCTTGATATGTCGCATCAACGCAAACAGGTTGATCCCCCACAGCCGCGCCACCAGGTTGAGCACCACCAGCACGAAGAATGCAATCGACACGTAGCTGACCAGGATCAGCTTGGCCAACGGCAACAGCGAGCTGAAACCGAAGTTGGCCACGGTCACCGCGATCATCCCGAACACGCCGATGGGCGAATAGGCCATGATCATCGACGTGACCTTGAACATCGCCTCCGACACCCCGCGCAGCAGGGCAATCACCGGGTCCTTGCGCTCGGCCGGCAAGCGCGATACCCCGAGGCCAAACATCACCGCGAAGAACAGCACCGACAGCAGGCTGCCCTGGGCCATGGCGTTGATGACGTTGTCCGGAATGATCCCGACAATGATCTGCCCCAGGCTGTGGCCACCGCCGGCGCTGCTGGTGGGCAAGGTCACGGCACTCGCTTGCAGGCTGGCCAGTTCGGTACCGGCACCCGGCTTGAGCAGGTTGCCCATCACCAGCCCGACGATGATCGCCAGGGTGGTGATGCAGAAGAAATAGCCCAGGGACTTGGCCCCGATGCGTCCCAGGGATTTACCGTCACCGTGCCCGGCAATGCCCACCACCATGCAGGCAAACACGATGGGCACGACGATCATCTTCATCAGCTTGATAAAGATATCGCCCGCCGGTTGCAGCAGGTTGTCCACCAGCCACGGCCGGGATTCGGGAAAACGGTGCAGCAGGGCGCCGATGGCGATGCCGGCGAGCAAGCCGATCAGGATTTGCCAGACCAGCGCGATGCGGGGCTTGTGCATGGGAATGCCTCATTTATATCAATGATTATGAGTGTTGTTCTAGGCAGTCAATGAGCGGCCATCCCTGGCCGCCGGGTGGGGCGGGAATCCGTCAGCGCAATCGATGGCACGCTTCATTCAGGCGACGGCAACCTTCTTCAATCACGTCAAGCGAGCTGGCGAAAGACAGTCGGATATACGGCGACATGCCGTACGCCGCGCCGCTTACGGTGGCCAGGCCGTGTTCCCGCAGCAGGTGCTCGGCCAGTTGGGTGTCACTGTCGATCCGCTCGCCCTGGGCGGTGGTCTTGCCCATCAGCCCGGCGACGTTGGCGAACACGTAGAACGCGCCATCCGGTGGCGTGAAGCTCACGCCGGGAATGTCTTCGAGCAGGCCCAGCATGCGTTCGCGGCGTTGCTGGTACACCTCGCGCATCCCGGCGATGGGCGCCTGGTCGCCGGCGAAGGCGGCAACTGCGGCAGCCTGGCTGAGGGAACTGGGACAGGTGGTGGTTTGCGAGAGCAGCTTGGCAATGGCCGCGATCAACCAGGCCGGACCGGCACCGAAACCCAGGCGCCAGCCGGTCATGGCGTAGCCCTTGGAGGCGCCGTTGACGATCAGCGTGCGCGGCTTCAGGTCCGGTGCGAGTCGGGTCAGGGAAACGTGGCGGGCATCGTCGTAGACGAAATGCTCGTAGATCTCGTCCGCCATGATCAGCACATGGGGATGGCGCCGCAGCACCGCGGCCAGGGCCAGCAGTTCGGCCTCGTTGTACACCGCGCCGCTGGGGTTGTTCGGGCTGTTGAGGATCACCCATTTACTGCGCGGGGTGATCGCTTGTTCCAGGGCCTGAGGCGACAGTTTGAACCCCAGTGACTCGTCGCCGGGAATGATCACCGGCGTCGCGTCATTCAGCCGTGCGATGTCCGGGTACGACACCCAATACGGCGTGTGCACGATGACTTCGTCGCCGCGATTCAGGGTCGCCGCCAGGGCGTGATAAATGATGTGCTTGCCACCGCACCCGGCAATCACTTCGTCCAGCCCATAGTCCAGCTGGTTATCGCGCTTGAGCTTGAGGCAGATCGCCTGGCGCAGGGCGAGGGTGCCGCTGGTGGCGGTGTAGTGGGTGTCGCCACGGTGCATCGCGGCGCTGGCTGCTTCGAGGATATGCGCGGGTGTATCGAAGTCCGGCTCGCCCACGGTGAAGTTGACGATGTCCCGGCCCTGGGCGCGCAGTTCGCTGACCAGTGCATTGGCGGCGATGCTCGGGGAGGGCGCGATGCCCAGCACCCGGTCGGACAGAAAGGCAGTGCTCATGATGACTCCCCTCAGCCTGCCAGGCCGGCCTGTTGCAACACCTTGTCGATCCAGCTCTGGCGCACCGCACCGCTGGCGATTTCGGCTTTGACTTGCTCTTCGTGGGCCGCGTGTTGCGCGGCCTTACGCAGCACTTCGGCGGCGTCGGCCTGGGAGAAGGCGACCAGGCCGTCTTCGTCACCCACCAGCACATCCCCCGGGTTGATCAGCATGCCGCCGATGGACACCGGCACATTCACCTCGCCCGGGCCGGTCTTGTAGGGGCCGCAATGCACCACGCTGCGGGCGTAGCAAGGGGTGTCCTCGAAGCTCGCGACATCGCGAATCGCCCCGTCAATCACAAACCCCACGCAGCCGCGTTGCTGGGCGTAGAGCTTGACCAGTTCGCCGATCACCGCGTTGTTGGTATCGCCCTGGGCGTCCACCACCAGCACGTGGCCCGGCTCCAGCATGCTCAAGGCCTTGTAGATCAGCAGGTTGTCGCCGGGGCGGGTTTTCACCGTGAGCGCGGTGCCCACCAGCTTGCCGGTGCGGTTGTAGCGGTTCAGCCCACGGGCGCCGATGTGCCGGCCGAGGTTGTCGCTGATGTGCGGGGTGACCACGTGAGTGAAGGCTTCGAGCACTTCGGCAGAAGCCAGCGGCGGGTTGGGGAGGATGCGGGAACCGGGCAAGGACATGGCTGTAACTCCGATTGATCTTATGGGTCTGTGGCTAGATCTTAGGAGTGATGAACATACAGTTTTAGCGATATTTTATTATCTGATAGGATCGATTTTTCTCATGGGAGGTGGCCGATGATCACGTTCAAGCAAATCGACGCGTTGTACTGGATTGCCGAGCTGGGCAGTTTCGAGGCCGCGGCGAACAAGCTGAACATGTCGCAGTCGGCGATTTCCAAGCGCATCCAGGAGTTGGAAGAAACCTTCGATGTGGAGATTTTCGACCGCAGCAAACGCAATGCGCGGTTGACGGAAAAGGGCGCCGAGTTGCTCGACTACGCCAAGGACCTGCTGGAGCGTCGTGACTACATGCTGGAGCGGGTCAGCACCCGTGAAGTGCTGGTGCGCAGGTTTCGCCTGGGGGTGACGGAATTGACGGCTTTCACCTGGTTGCCGGCGCTGGTGGAGGCGTTGCGCGAGGCCTATCCCAAGGTGCAGATCGAGCCGTCGGTGGAGTTGAGCAGTGAGCTGTTTCGCAAACTGGAGAGTGATGAGCTGGACCTGGTGATCGTGCCTGATGCCTACAGTGATTCGCGCTTCCTGAGTACGCCGCTGGGCAGTGTGGAAAACGCCTGGATGTGCGCACCGGGGTTGGTCAGCGAGGCTGATCCGGTGGGGCTTGAGGCATTGGCCGGGTATACGGTGTTGACCCAGGGGTCGCACTCGGGGACGGGGCTGATTTATGAGCGCTGGTTGGCAGCGCATGCTGTGCAGATGCCGCGCAAGTTGACCAGTCATAACCTGTTGGTGCAGGTCGGGCTGGCGCTGTCGGGGGTGGGGGTGAGTTATTTGCCCAAGGGGTGTTTGTCGCATTTGATCGAGCGCGGGGAGCTGCGCGCGCTGGTGACGGAACCGGCACTACCGAGGGTTGGGTATGTGGCGTTGCATCGCGGGGATCGGCAGTTTGGCTTGAACCAGAATGTGGCGCAGTTGGCGGTGCAGTGTTGTGATTTTTCGCGGTTGTTGTTTTAGTTTTTCGAAGCAGTGAGCGAGTCCTTAAAGACCTATCCGGTGTAATCCATCATGAAACGCCATTTCGAAGATTTGCAGCTGGGCAGCATCGAGCTGTTCTGCCTGGCCGCCGAGGCCAGCAGCTTTACCGCCGCCGCCCAGGTGGCAGGCGTGACCCCGGCGGCGGTGAGCCGCAGTATCTCGCGGTTGGAAGAGCGCCTGGGCTCCCGGCTGTTTGTGCGCACCACCCGCAGCATCCGCCTGACCGATGGCGGCCGGACATTTTTCGAGCAATGCCGCCAGGCGCTGACGCAACTGGTGGAAGCCCAGCAGGAAATGATGGGCGCGCAATCGGTGCCGTCCGGGCTGTTGCGCATCAGCATCCCGACCACCTACGGCCATCACCGGATCCTGCCGCTGCTGCCGAAATTCCGTGCGCTATACCCGCAAGTCAGCGTGGATATCCACATCAGCAACCGCAACATCGATTTCGTCGCCGAAGGTTATGACCTGGCCATTCGCGTGCGGGCCCAGCCGGACTCGACGCTGATTGCGCGGTTGCTGGAAGACGCCAGGCTGGTGGTGGTCGCGACGCCGTCATACCTGAAGCGTGCCGGCACGCCCCAGGCCCTGGAGGATTTGCCGAACCATGAGTGCATCCAGTACGAATTGCCGAGCAACGGGCGGCGCATTTCCTGGCTGTTCCAGGTGGATGGCAAGGAGCGGGAATTTGCCGGGGAAGCAGGCTACAGCTGCTCTGACGACGTGCTGGGTGGCGTAACCCTGGCCAAGCACGGCGCGGGGTTATTCCAGACCTACAAGTTCATCGTCGAGGAGGAATTGGCCAACGGCAGCCTGGTGGAGGTCTTGCAGCCTTACGGCGGGCGCTCACGGCCGTTTACCTTGCTGTATCCCCATGGCCGCTATGTGCCCCATCGGGTGCGGGCGTTTGTGGATTTTCTGCTGGAGCATCGCGCCGAATGGGCGGCGCTGTAGCGGCGGATAAGTCCCAGGTCAGCATCAGTTGGCCAATGGCAGTATCGATGGCATCAGCGTCGACGCCATCCCGGGCCAGGATCGACACGCCTTGCAGAAAACTGTCGTAGACCGTGGCCATGGCACGTGCATTGGTCTCGGCCGGTAACTGGCCTGCGCGGATGCCGCGCTCGACACAATGCACGATGCCCGCCCGTGTGCGCTCTCGCGAATGGGTCAGCCCATGGGTGACTTGTGCGTTCTCGGGGGAGGGCGCGCTCATCACGCCCAGGGCTACCATGCAGCCTTTGGGATGCCCCTCTTCACACTGCATGCGTGCCGATTGGCGCAACGCCGTCTCGATGGCCTGGCGCGGTGGCAGGCTGTCATCCCAGAGGCATTCGGTGACCTGGGCGAACGTCGCCAGATAACGCTGCACGCACTCCTGGAACAGCGCGTCCTTGGAGCCGAACGCCGCGTAGAAACTCGGCGCGGAGATGCCGCCGCCCAATCCGGCTTTCAACTGGCTCAGGGACGTCGCGTCGTAACCGTGCTGCCAGAACAGGTGCATGGCCTGTTCCACGGCCTGATCGCGGTCGAAGGTGCGGGGGCGGCCCATCTGTGCCATGTGGAAATCCTCTCGGGTGATGAGATAAATACTAGTCGATACATAAGTCGTTGACAACGCTGCGTGGGTCGCCCAACATTTATATCGATCGGTATTTAAGTCCTCTCGCTCAAGGAGTTTCCCTGTGACCCCCTCAACCACCTTATCGGCAGACGCCGTTCCCGACCGCTTGCCCGTCGGCGCCTTGCTCGCCCTGGCCATGACCGGTTTCATCTGCATCGTCACCGAAACCCTGCCGGCGGGCCTGTTGCCGCTGATCAGCGATGGGCTGGGAGTTTCAGCGTCCATGGCCGGGCAGATGGTCACCGCGTATGCGCTGGGCTCGGTGCTGGCGGTGATCCCGCTGACCATCGCGACTCGCGGCTGGCGGCGGCGCAATGTGCTGCTGCTGACCATCGTCGGTTTTCTGCTGTTCAATTCGATCACCGCGCTGTCGTCCCACTACGGGCTGACGCTGCTGGCGCGATTCCTTGCGGGGATGGCAGCGGGGCTGGCCTGGAGTTTGTTGGCCGGCTATGCGCGGCGCATGGTTGAGCCACATCAGCAGGGCAAGGCGTTGGCGCTGGCCATGGTAGGAACGCCGATTGCCCTGTCACTTGGCGTACCGCTGGGCACCTGGCTGGGTGGGCTGGTGGGCTGGCGCACCACGTTCGGGATCATGTCGGCACTGACCCTGGTGTTGATTGTCTGGGTACTGGTGAAAGTGCCGGATTATCCCGGCCAGTCGGCCCATCAGCGCATGCCGTTGCGCAAGGTGCTGACCACGCCGGGTGTGCGGCCAGTGCTGGCGGTGGTGATCTCATGGATGCTCGCCCATAACATTCTCTATACCTACATCGCGCCGTTTGTGGCCCCGGCGGGCTTGGTGGACCGTGTGGATCTGGTGTTGTTGGTGTTTGGTATAGCGGCGCTGCTCGGGATTTGGGTCACTGCCCGGTTGGTGGATGTGGCGTTGCGCAAGACGGTGCTGGTCAGCCTGGCGGGCTTTGCGGCGACGTGCCTGGCGTTCGGTTTTCTCGCGCAAGTGCCGGGCGTTATTTACCTCGGCGTGGCGGTCTGGGGCTTGAGTTTTGGCGGCGCTGCGACGTTGCTGCAAACCGCACTGGCGGATGCGGCAGGCGATGGAGCGGACGTGGCACTGTCGCTGAACGTGGTGGCCTGGAACAGCGCGATTGCCGGAAGCGGCGTGGTGGGTGGCGTGTTGCTGGATACCTGGGGCGTGGCGTCTTTCCCCTGGGCAATGTTGGTGTTGCTGGCGGTGGGCTTCGCGATTGTGTGGTGCGCGCGACTCCATGGCTTCAAGCCGGGGCACCGGGCCCACGGTAAACCTGTGGTTGGCGGGCACTGATATTTCCAAAGTCTTTGGAAAAACCGCTTCTAACATCAGACAAATCTTAAAATATCCTGCTGCTCGGCCGATATCCCGGGGCATAGGCTTTATCACCCCCGGGAGTATCGGCATGCGCATCAAGAGAATGTCTGCAATCCATGTTGGCCTGTTGTTCAGCCTGTCCGGTGCCTGCATGGCCGCGAGCCCGGTGGGGCAGGGAGTCATCTCGTTTCACGGCAGCATCGTCGAAGCGTCTTGCACACCGCTCGCCGTGGCCAACGGGATGAAACTCAACAATTGCCCTACGTCCGCACGCGGCAGCGCCATCAGCGTGCGCAGTGTGCAACCGGTGGGCTCGGTCACGGCCCTCGACCACAGCGCCGTGAACGTGAAGCTGGTCGCCGACAGTGGCCGGGGAGACCGCTATTACCAGCAGCAATATGCGTTGGTGGATGGCCAAGGGAGGCCTGTGACGTCGGGGCAGTATCTGATTACATTAACGTCACCTTGAGAGATGGCAGTGGATCAACCCGATGAACCTGACTGGACACAACCTCGCGCTCCTGACTTCCCTCAGCGTCTTGCTTGAGGAGAGGAACGTCACGCGGGCGGCGGCGAAGCTCAACCTGACGCAGTCGGCGTTATCCGCGCAGTTGTCGCGGTTGCGTGACCTGTTCGGCGACCCTTTATTGATGCCTGCTCAGTCCGGAAAAGGCATGGTGCTGACAGCACGTGCCGAACATTTGCGTCAGCCGTTGCGCCAGGCGTTGCAGGTACTGGGGACGGTGGTCGGTGACCTTCCATGCTTTGATCCTGCCAAGTCGGACCGGACCTTTGTGATTGGCGCGAACGATAACGCCGCTGCGATCGTCGCGCCCCGGCTGGTGCAGCTTGTGCAGGCTGCGAGTCCTGGGGGCATCCGGGTTTCGATACGTGCGATCGACCAGGTGTTGCTTGGCGATCAGTTGGAAAGCGGCGAGATTGACGTCGCGCTGGTATCACACAGCCGTATCGGGAACCTGTCGCACGAGTTGCTGCTGCAGGAAGAATTCAAGATGGCCCAGCGCGCCGATCACCCTCGCGGATCCGCGCCACCAACGCTGGAGGAATACCTGGGCCTGGAGCATGTGGTGGTGTCGGGTGCCGTGAACAGCTTTCACGGTTTTATTGATGATGTGCTCGCGCAGAAGGGGCGTGCGCGCCGTGTCGCGGTGTCGGTGCCTTACTACAGCATCGTTCCATTGCTGCTGCAGAACAGCGACTGTGTAAGTGTGCTTCCGTCCCGTTTCCTGAGCCGTTATGAGCGCTCGCTGGCGGCCCTTGCTCTGCCCCTCGAGGTGCGCGACTTCAGTTTGTTCTCTGCCTGGCATCCACGGTTCGACAAGGACCTGGCACATCTCTGGTTGCGCGAACAACTCAAGCTCTGCGTGCTTTCCTGACGACATCAGGCCCTGGCAGGTATCTACGCCACACATACCTGGCATGCGGAGTTTCGATTTCAACTATAAAAAACGCTTGAATAGGATGCCGCCGATTCCAACTGGAGAGCTGCACCATGACCAAGCTGACATTTACCCGCGTGTTGAATTACACGGCCCTTGCTGCTGCCCTGGCACTGGGAGCCATCGCGGCACCGGCGGTGGCAGTTGCCGCCGCGCCCCAAGTCAAAACCCAGGCCCCTGGTTACTATCGCACGATGCTTGGAGATTTCGAGGTCACCGCGCTGAGTGACGGCACCATCGATGCACCGTTCGACAAATTGCTGAATGAGCCGGCTGCCAAGACCACTACCGCACTGCGCAAGGCGTTCCTCGGGGTGCCCACCGAGACCTCGACGAACGCGTATCTCGTCAATACCGGCACTCGGCTCATCCTGATCGATACCGGCGCTGGTGCGCTCTTCGGGTCGACCCTGGGCAAGCTCGCGGCCAACCTGCAGGCAGCCGGCTACAAGCCGGAGCAGGTCGATGACATCCTTCTCACGCACATGCACCCGGACCACGTGGGTGGGCTGGTTGCCGAAGGGGTGATGGTGTTTCCGAACGCCACGGTACACGCCGACAAGCGTGACGCCGATTACTGGCTCTCGCCGGCGAGGCTGGAGCCTGCCTCGGCCGACGCCAACAGCTTCGTACCCGAGTTCGCGAAGGGTGCAATGGCTTCCTTGAACCCGTATATCGCGCTTGGAAAGTTCCAGCCTTTCCAGGGCAGCGGGGAGATCCTGCCGGGGTTCAAGGCGCTGTCCAGCTATGGCCATACCCTGGGGCACACCAGCTACCTGGTTGAGAGCAAAGGCCAGAAGATGATTGTCGCCGGTGATCTGATCCACGCCGGTGCCGTGCAGTTTGCCGACCCGTCGGTGACTATCGAGTTTGATACGGACAAGAAAGCCGCCACCACGGCCCGCGAGACCGTGTTCAGCCTGGCTGCGAAAGAGGGCGCGCTGGTCGGCGCGGCGCACCTCTCGTTTCCCGGCCTGGGGCATTTGCGTGGTCAGGGCGCCGCGTGGCAATGGGTGCCGCTGAATTACTCAACCGAACTGAAGTGACTCGCGATTAGTACGCTTCACGGGGAATCATGGAAATAAACTCCGACCTGAAGATACCTTCCATGACCTGCATGAAATCCGAGGCGAGCTTGGAGCGCTGCTGGTGACCCGGAAATACCATCGAAACCTCGAAGGGTATGTCCTGGTCCAGCGGTCTGAACGTAAGGCCCGGGTATTTCGAGTAGGAGGCGGTGAATGGATCACACACGGTGATGCCGAGCCCCCCGGACACCATTCCGCAGGCGGAGTGCGCGGCGGTGGTTTCAACGCTGGAGACGCCTGCAACACCCCGAGCCTCCATGGCTGATGTGATGCGTCGCTGCAAAGGATTGTTGGCGTTCAGGGTAATCAGGCGTCGCCCGTGCAAATCCTCCAGGGTCACCACGTCTTTGGTGGCCAACATATCGTTGGCCGGCATCACGCACACCGCGCTGATGGGTGGCAGGTTGATCACCTGGATCCCGGGATATTCCCCTGAAGGAATCTGCACAAAACCAATATCGATCTGGTTGGCAGACGTCAGTTCCAGGATGCCCACCGAGTTGCGCACATCCAACGAGGTTCTGACCTCGGGGTGCTTTCGCGCGAATCGGCATACCCCCTCAGCCACCACACTGAGCCCCAGCGTGCTCATTGAACTGATCCTCAATGTGCCGGTGCGCAGCGTCACAAGGTCCTCTGCAACCCGCTCGATGCGTTCTATGCCTTGATAAAACTTGTCCACCTCCGCGTACAACACCTGTGCTTCCGCCCCGGGAATGAGGCGATTGCCTTCACGGCGAAACAGTCGAAGGGAAAGGACAATTTCGAGGTCGCGGATGAGCCGGCTGATGGCCGGTTGACTGACCTGAAGTGCCTCGGCGGCGATAGTCATGCTTCCGGTGAGCATGACCGCCCTGAAAGCTTCCAATTGGCGAGGATTGAGTTTCATTGTGGCTCTCGATCGAATGTTGGAGGGCGCATTTTTGCGAGCGTATAACATTTTGTTATGTGCGTCCAACCTGTTACCGGTTTGCTATAAGCATGTAACGGCGCGATGATTTAGTTGCGTGGTTTTACCAAAGAAAAGCAGTTCCCGTTATTAATATCGGGTGCCGCTTAAGTAAAAATAAAAAAGAGGATAGCGCGTGCTGAATTATACCGTCCGCAGGTTGTTACTTCTGCTTCCGATGCTGCTGGGAGTCTCCATTGTGGTCTTCCTGGTCATGCACTTTATTCCGGGAGATCCTGCGCAGCTGGCAGCAGGTCCGGATGCAACAGCGGAAGATGTTGCGCAAATAAGGCAAAACTACGGATTGGATAAGCCGCTAATCAATCAATACCTTATTTATGTCAGGAAAGTTGTCGTGGGTGATTTTGGCGAGTCATTCCAGACATTCACGCCCGTGCTCGAAGGTATAGCCAGAACTCTTCCCGCCACGATTGAACTGACCGCTGCCGGAATGTTGCTTGCCGTCATCATTGGCGTTCCCCTCGGTATTGCGGCCGCTTTGAAGCCCAGAGGCTTCCTTGATAGTTCGCTGACCACCGTTGCAGTTCTGGGCATATCAATGCCTGGCTTCTTTCTGGGACTGATATTGATGCTGATCTTTTCAGCCAACCTCGGATGGTTGCCGCCGACCGGCAGAGGCGGGCTGCAACACCTGATATTACCGGCCTTGACACTTGGTTTGCCGTATGTTGCAACTTTTTCACGGCTGGCCCGATCCACCATGATGGATGTGCTGAGGGAAGATTATATTCGTACTGCCTATGCGAAAGGTGTACCGAGTTACAAGGTAGTACTCAAGCATGCACTTTCCAATGCGGCCATTCCATTGGTGACAGTATTCGGTATGGACTTCGGCCGGTTACTGGGTGGCGCGGTTATTGTCGAGACAGTATTTGCCTGGCCGGGAATGGGGCGGCTCTTGATTGATGCAATCATGGCTCGGGATATTTATGTCGTCCAAGGCACAGTTCTTGTGTTTGCCGCGGTGGTGGTAATTATCAACTTAATGGTGGATTTGGTTTATGGCGTCCTCGACCCTCGCGTCACTTACAACTGAGGCCGATATGAAACTTCCGAAAAAATATCGGTTGGGCTTTGTCAGTTTCCTTATTTCCAATAAGCGCTGGTTCGCGTTTGCTTCATTGATCGTGATCCTGGTGATGGTTGCTGCGGCGATAGCTGCCCCTTTGTTGTTTGATTGGGATTCGGTCACCAAGATCAACTTATCAACGTCCCTTGTCGAGCCCGGTGCAAGTTCCTGGCTCGGCACGGACCAATTGGGCCGTGACTTGTTGGGTCGAGTCGTGTGGGGGGCACGAATTACGCTCACCGTCGCAGTTTCAAGTGTCAGCATTGCGATGGTCATTGGCATCGCTTTAGGTGCGGCGTGTGGCTATTACAACGGCGCCATCGCCGGGGTGGTGATGCGGGTCATGGACTCGATGATTGCATTTCCCCGGACACTGGTTGCCATTCTGGTCATCACGGTGGCGGGCAACAGCATAGTAAGCCTGACACTGGCCATCGCCATTTCAACGATCCCGATTTACGTGCGTTTCTTTGCCGGGCCGGTCATGGCATTGAGAAACCGCGAGTTTGTATTGGCCTCCAAGTCGATTGGCGTCAGCGATCTGCGGCTGCTGCTGATACATATCCTGCCGAATATCGGTTCGCTGGTCATTATCCAGGCCACCGTCTCGCTGGCTGAAGCAATCCTCATTGGTTCCGGGCTCAGCTTTCTGGGGCTTGGCCCGCCGCCGCCCACCCCGGAGTGGGGCTCGATGATTGCCGAGTCGCGGCCGTTATTGACCACCCATCCCTACGTATTGATTGCGCCCGGATTTGCACTGGTTTTGACCATATTGAGTTTCAACATTGTGGGGGATGCGTTGCGAGACTACATCGACCCGAAATCACGTAACGCATAAATGAGTTCGGCGCGGTTAAACACGCCCTGTGTGTCCACCAGAATTATCAAGCGAGAAAGATTATGCGGCGTCTGAATTGCCTGGAAGTATTGATACGGAGTTTCGCTGTTGTCGGCATCCTTGGACTGTCGGCGGGCCTATCGTTTGTTGCCAACGCCAAAGACCTGAAGAAGCTGACATTCGTTCAAGGCGCTGATATCGATACCCTGGACCCAGCGATTTCGCGCAGTGTGCCTTCCTATAACGTGATTAATCACCTGTTTAATCGGTTGGTCGCATGGGACGGTCACGGGCATAACACGTTTGTAGCTGATTTGGCGCAGTCATGGTCAAGGTCCGAGGATGGACGGCAATGGATTTTTATCCTGAAACCGGGAATTACCTTTCATGACGGCACGGCGTTTGATGCTGCAGCGGTGAAGTTTAACCTGGACCGAATCATGAACCCCAAGCTCGGTTCTCCGCACCGGTCCTACTATGCGGATATAGCTTCGGTGGATGCGCTAGCGCCGAATGAGTTACGCATCACCACAAAAAATCCGTCACCCACAATGTTGGAGTTACTGGCAAAAGAATCTTCGTCAATCAGCAGTCCGGCCGCTGTCGTTAAATATGGACGGGCTTATGGGCACCATCCCGTCGGTACCGGGCCCTACGTATTTGATAGTTGGATACCCAACGACCAGGCCGTTATTCATAAGAACAACGCTTTTTATGGAACAACGGCAAAACCGGAAACCATCGTGTTCCGTCCGGTCAGGGAAGATTCTTCCCGAGTCATAGAGCTGCGAACGAACAATGCGGATATCGCGGCAAATTTATCGCCCGAGGCGGCTATTGAATTAAAGGAACTGAATAAATCCACCTTGCTGCGGGTACCCAGCACATTCCAGGTGTTCTTTGAAATGAACCTGACCAAACCGCCCTTTGATGACCCGCGCATACGGAGGGCGGTGAGTATGGCGATTGATCGCCAGGCATTGGTCGACAAAGTGTTGTTGGGATATGGAAAAGTACCCACTGGCCCATTTCCGGAGGGTACGCAAGCCCGACGTGAATTCCCTCCGGTGAAGTACGACCCTGATGCGGCAAGAAAAATAATTAACGAGGTATATCCAGGCGGTTATCCAGGCACCGTAGTTATATGGACCCCGGCGGGACGCTATACCAAAGATCGCCAGGTCTCGGAAGTTGTCCAAGGCTATCTTAACGCCGTGGGGCTGAAGACCGAGTTTAAGGTATGGGAATGGGCAACGTATCAAAAGAACTTGTATCGCCCCGAGCCGGGCAAGGGCACGGGCAAAGGTAGCAATGACGCAAACATGTGGTTACTGGGAACGGGCATATCTGACGCGGATATTCGTTTGCGTCGAAAGTTGTCCAACGGCGACCCGCAGAATCTCACGGGTTACAGCAACCCTCAGGTAGACAAATTACTTCAGTTGGCCTCGCGTGAACTGGATGAAAAAACACGCATGTCCTATTACGGCCAGATTCAGCAGATTCTATGGGAACAAGACCCGGACAATCTGCCGCTGTTTGACCAGGAGCAAATAATTGGTGTGCGTAAAGCGTTGAATGGCCTGGATGTCGATTATGAAGGGACCATCGATTTGACGAATGTAGAACTTATTGAGCGGTGATTTAAATGTCGAATTTACATGCCAACGAAACACTGTTAACCGACGCTCGCCTGAGTGCTCCTCCCGCTGAACGCATGGTCAAGTACCATGATATTCCGGCACTTGAGACCGAGAAACGTCAGTTTCACGAGTTTGTCGAAGTGGACCTGGCGCACACCGTGATGCTGGTTGAACAGCAGATTCTTTCTGTGTCGGTCGGGCAAGCCATCCTCGCGGAGCTGCGGTTGATTCGGGACATGGTTCCCGCCGACTTCCCGTTTGATGTAAAGAAAGGCAGCTTCCTGCTTCAGGTTGAATCGTACCTTTTCTCCCGGATCGGCGAAGACTCGGCCGGGCAGATGCACACCGGCCGCAGCCGGATAGACCAAGGGGCAACGGTACGCCGCCTGTACGACCGCAAGCGCATCCTGGCGGTGCTGGACCGTATCAATGAGTTCCAGGTGGCGTTGATTCAGAAGGCCTCCACGCATTCGGGCACCATCATGCCCGGCTACACCCATATGCAGCATGCCCAGCCCTGGGTGTTCGGCCACTACCTTTTGAGTTTTACGTCGAGGCTGCACGACAGCTTCAGCCGCTTGATGCACGCTTACACCCGGGTCAATCGCAACCCCCTTGGTGCCGTCGGCCTGGCCGGCACGTCCTGGCCGCTGGACCGTGGGCGCACCACGCACCTGTTGGGGTTCGACAGCCTGGTAGAAAACTCCAAGCTGGGCCGCGAAGCATGGTACGCAGCAGAGACGATTGGCGCATTGTCCTTTGTCATGGCCGACCTGAACGACCTGGCAACCGACCTGCATATCTGGTCGAGCGTCGAATTTGGAACGGTGGAAAGCCACGACGGCTATTGCGGCACCAGCAGTATTTTCCCGCAGAAGAAAAACCCCAGCGGCTTGGAAACCATCAAGAAAGCTGCAGGTGGATCGGTGACCTGGCTCAGCACGGCCCTGGCCACTTTCCGGTCCGAAGGTACCGGCGACCAGGCGATGCGCGACCTGCCGTTGATCCATGATGCGCTGGCCACCACCGAAGGCATGCTGGACCTGTTTACCGGCATCATTGAAACCCTGGTGGTGCATGAGGACCGGATGACAGCCCTGCTCTCCGGGAGTTGGTGCACCGCCAGCAACCTCGCCGATGTGATCGTTCGGGACCGGGGCATCTCTTTCCGCCAGGTCCACCACATCGTGGCCCGCCTGGTGCGTAACTGTCTGTACGAGGG
Organism: Pseudomonas sp. P7779; assembly: GCF_013386315.1. NCBI lineage: Bacteria > Pseudomonadati > Pseudomonadota > Gammaproteobacteria > Pseudomonadales > Pseudomonadaceae > Pseudomonas > Pseudomonas sp. P7779. The sequence goes on from NZ_JACARZ010000062.1 coordinate 15,527, forward strand.
CGTGGCTCCTGCCGGGGTGACCGGCGCCGCACTGGATCAAGCCAGCGTGGAAACTGTCGGCTCAACCCTGGGCTACTCGGATGCCCAGGTCCGCGATGCTTTGAACCCGCGCCGTTTTGTCGAGACCCGCACTTCCGCGGGCGGCGTCGGCCCGGACGAGGTCCGGCGATTATTGTCGATCGCCCAGAACGAACTGGAGCAGGACCGTGAGTGGGTTGCGCAGAGCCGGCGCAAGGTCGATCAATCCCGTGCCGACCTTGACGCGGCCATCTCGGCGATCGTCGATTAAAGGAGCGCCCCATGAACGAGAATTTGGTAGCCCGGGTGAAAAACCTGAGTGTCGGCTTCGGCACCAGAGGGCGCGAGACGCCGGTGGTGCGCGATGTGTCCTTCGAGGTGATGCGCGGTCAGACGCTGGCGATCGTGGGTGAGTCCGGCTCCGGCAAATCCGTCACCTCAATGGCGATGATGGGCCTGATCAAGCGCGCCGGCGGACGGGTGCTTTCGGGCTCGATGGAGCTGCAAACCAGGAATAACCAGATTGTCGACCTGGTGGCGGCGCCCGAGTCTGTCATGCGCACACTGCGGGGCTCGTCCATGTCGATGATCTTTCAGGAGCCCATGACTTCGCTGAATCCGGTCTTCAAGATCAGCGCGCAACTCATCGAAGGCATCTTGCTGCATCAGCGGTGCAGCCGTGCGCAAGCCGAAGCCCAGGCATTACGCATGCTGGACCTGGTGCGTATTCCGGATGCGAAGCAGGTCATGAACCGGTTTCCCCATGAGCTTTCCGGCGGCATGCGCCAACGGATCATGATTGCGATGTCGCTGGTCTGCGAGCCCACACTGCTGATCGCCGACGAGCCGACCACAGCGTTGGATGTGACGGTGCAGGCGCAGATCCTGCGGATTATCAAGGAGCTGCAAGATAGCCTGGCCATGGGTGTGATCTTTATCACCCACGATATGGGCGTGGTGGCGGAAGTCGCAGACCATGTGATGGTGATGAAGAAAGGCGAGACCGTTGAGCAAGGTCCGGCAAGGGCAGTGCTGCAGGAGCCCAGGCAGCCCTACACCCGGGCATTGCTGGCGGCTGTTCCAAAAATCGGCTCAATGCGTGGCACTCAACTTCCCGCAAAATTTGCCTTGATCGATGATGACGTCGCAGCGGGTGCAGAACCTGCGCCTGGCGTGGCCCCGGACTACCAGAGTCCGCCGGTGCTCAGAGTCGAGTCGTTGTCCATTCGATACGACCTCAAAGGTGGTCTCCTCGGGAAGGTCCGGCGCCGTGTGCATGCCGTCGAAGGCATCGACTTTGATATCTACTCAGGTGAAACGCTGGCCCTGGTGGGCGAGTCCGGGTGCGGGAAATCCACCAGCGCTCGTGCGATTGCCGGGCTGATGCCGATACAGGGCGGGAATATCGTTTTCGGTGGCAAGAACCTTACGACGTTGAACAAGAGCGATATGAACTCGCTGCGCCGCGATATCCAGATGGTCTTCCAGGATCCCTATGCATCCCTGAACCCGCGTCTCACGATCGAGAACAGCCTGCTGGAGCCGCTGCATGTTCATGGCATTGCACATGGCGCGCAAGCACGAAAGCAGGTGCGAATATTGCTGGAGAAGGTGGGGCTGTCGGCGGAGCATGCACAACGCTATCCGCACGAGTTCTCGGGTGGGCAGCGACAGCGGATCTGCATCGCGCGGGCGCTGACTCTGTCTCCGAAGCTGATCATCGCCGATGAAGCCGTCTCGGCGCTGGACGTGTCCATTCAAGCCCAGGTGATTAATCTCCTGCAGGACCTGCAGCGCGAGATGGGCATTTCATTCCTGTTTATTTCCCATGACCTGGCGGTGGTCGAGCGGGTCAGCCACCGGGTGGGGGTGATGTACCACGGACGCATCGTTGAGATCGGGCCACGCCAGTCAGTGTTCGAGCAGCCTCAGCACCCTTACACCCAAAGGTTGCTGAGCGCGGTGCCCTCGGCGGACCTGAACGTGCCCAGAAAGCCGTTCAGCCTGATGGAGGAGAGCGTGCCCAGCAGGATTTACGAGGTGGGCTACAAGGCTCCGCCGATCAGTTACCGCGAGGTCGCCGCGGGCCACTTCGTTGCAATTTGAGCGCCGGGTATCACAGGTCGACACACCGCCCTGTGCGGGCGGGTTCAACTGCCCTTAACGAGCATGTACTTGCTGAAATTGTTGATGTGATCATCAAGATTATCTTCAAGCATCATCCGGTACTGATCACAGAAATACTTCAGCATCGCCTCACGGGCCTGGGCCATTTCTTCGCCGGATTTAAAGCTGCGTGCGCTGACCCAGGCATTGAAGCGTGTGGTGCCGAACATCATCGAGGCGCTGACTTTGCCCAGGTCGGCGAACGCCCTGAACTGCTCGTTGGACAGCTCGATGTGCGCGTCCGCGCGATCATAGAAGCCGTTGTCGGTGGTGTCTGGCATTGCGGTTACCTTCCTGTTCGTGAGTGCGGCGAAGGTACCGCCGCGCTCCACAGGAAGGCAACCACATCGGCCGCTTCAGGCTTTATTTATTGCGCGTCACCCTCCACACCGTGTTGGCCAGGTCATCGGCAATGATCAGCGCACCCTTCGGATCAACAGTGACCCCCACCGGCCGCCCGCGAGTCTTGCCATCGTCCCCGCGGAAACCCGTGGCGAAGTCCAGCGGCTCACCGGCAGGCCGGCCATTGCTGAACGGCACGAAGATCACCTTGTAGCCCACCGGATTGTCCCGGTTCCAGCTGCCGTGCTCGCCGACGAAGACGCCGTCGGCATATTTCTCGCCCATGGCCGGGATGGAAAAATCGACGCCCAGCGCGGCAACGTGGGAACCCAGGCTGTAATCCGGCTTGATCGCGGCGGCGACCTTGGCCGGGTTCTGCGGTTGGGCGCGGGTGTCGACGTTCTGGCCCCAATAGCTGTAGGGCCAGCCGTAGAACTCGCCTTCGCGCACCGAGGTCAGGTAATCCGGCACCAGGTCCGGCCCCAGTTCATCCCGCTCGTTGACCACCGCCCACACCTGCCCGGAGCCCGGTTGAATGGTCAATGCCGTCGGGTTGCGCAAGCCGGTTGCATAAGGCTTGTGGGCACCGGTGGCGGCGTCGATCTGCCAGACCATCGCCCGGTCGATCTCGACCTCCATGCCGCGTTCGGTGATGTTGCTGTTGGACCCGATGCCCACATACAGCGAGCGGCCGTCGGGGCTGATCGCCAGGGATTTGGTCCAGTGGTGATTGATCGCGGCGGGCAGCTCGGTGACGGTGGTGGGCGGGCCACCGGCCTTGGTCTGGCCGTCTTCGTAGTCGAAGCGCACCAGCGCATCCTGGTTCGCCACGTACAGCTTGCCGTCGGCAAAGGCCAGGCCGTAGGGCGCGTTGAGGTTTTCGGCGAATACGGTTTTCAACTCGTAGGTGCCGTCACCGTCGGCATCGCGCAGCAGGGTCAGGCGATTGCCGCCCTTGACCTTGGTGTTGCCCTCGGCCTTGATCACGCTGGCGATCACATCCTTGGGCTTGAGTTTCGCTGCGCTGCCGCCCCGGCCTTCGGCGACGAGAATGTCGCCGTTGGGCAGCACCAGGGTCTGGCGCGGGATCCGCAGGTCGGTGGCGATGGCCGTGATGCTGAAACCCTCGGGCACCGTAGGTTTCTGCTCGGCCCAGGCCACCGGTTCGGCGATCTTCATGCTGGGCAACAGGCCGCGCTGGGGTTCCGGCAGCTTGGGGTCGGGGCCGCGAGCCTGAGTGCTGTCGGCTTCGCCACCGCAGGCGCTCAACAACATCGCCATGCTTAAAACGGTCAGCGTGCTGGAAGGCTTCATTGGGCATCTCCCGAGCGCAGGTTGGTCAGCCCGACCCACGTGGTCACGCAGGCCAGCAGGGTCACGACGGCAGACAGCACCAGGCCCGAAGGCATCACGGCCCAGGCATCCTTCGCATGTTCAAAGGCATTTACCAGGCCCAGCGCCCAGGTCACCAGCAACAGCAGGAAGTACACCGTGGGGCGCCCGGCCTTGCGGTCGGCACGCAGCAGGTTGACCAGTGCAAACAACCCCGCCAGCCCGCAGAACAGCAGAGCGCCGGCGATCAGCCAGGCGGCGAAGTTGCTCCATTGGATCTGGTAGGTCTGGTAGTAGGCAATGTCGCTCAGCAGGGCGCCGAGAAACAGCGGGACGGTACCGGCCAGCAAGGTCGCATGAAGCGGGCCAGGCGTGCAGCGGTAGGTGAGGGTGGTGGTGTCGGTCACGGGCGGCTCCTTATCGTTGAGCGGCCCTGATGAGGCTCATCAGGGCCGCGCTGACTGCGCTTAAGGAAGGAGCGTGCTGCTTGCGCGTTAGTTCACCCGCTATTCGTTTCCAAATATGTTGCGTCAGTTGATACGTGGATGTTGCTGCACCAGGTTTTCGCGCTTGGCTTCCAGCTCGGCGATTTGCGCGTCGATATCTTCGATCTTCTGCTCGATATTGTCTTCGTGCTCCTGCAGCAGCTCCTTGGCTTCCTCGATATCCGACGCCGCCGGTGCCGCGCCGCGCAGGGGTTTGTTGGCGGTTTCCTTCATGGTCAGGGCGGTGAAAAGCCCCAGTACGGCGAATACCATCAGGTAATAGGCCGGCATGTACAGGTTGTTGGTGGTCTCCACCAGCCAGGCCATGGCGGTTGGCGTGAGGCCAGCAATCAGGATCGAGATGTTGAAGGCGCTGGCCAGCGCGCTGTAGCGGATGTGGGTAGGGAACATCGCCGGCAGGGTGGACGCCATCACGCCGATAAAGAAGTTGAGCACCACCGCAATGATCAGCAGCCCCGAGAAAATCAGCCCGAGCTTGCCGCTGTTGATCAGCATGAACGCCGGAATGGCGAGGAAGAACAGCGCGATGCTGCCGAACAGAATGAAGGGTTTGCGCCCGATCTTGTCGCTGACAAAGCCAATCATCGGCTGCACGAACAACATGCCGACCATGATCGCGATGATGATCAACACGCCGTGGTTTTCGCTGTAGTGCAGGTTGTGCGACAGGTAGCTCGGCATGTAGGTGAGCAGCATGTAGTACGTGACGTTGGTCACCACCACCACGCCGACACAGGTCATCAGGCTGCGCCAGTGCTTGGTGGCGACTTCCTTGAACGAGACTTTCGGGCCGCCCGCCAGGCCTTCGCGGTCACCTTGTTCGAGTTGCTCCACGTGCTGTTGAAAGGCCGGTGTTTCTTCCAGGGCATGACGCAAGTAGAGCCCGATCATGCCCAGCGGCAGGGCGAGGAAGAACGGCAGGCGCCAGCCCCAGGACTGGAAGGCGTCTTCGCCGATTACCGCCGAAATCAGCACCACCACACCCGCGCCGAGCACGAAGCCGGCGATGGAGCCGAAGTCCAGCCAACTGCCGAGGAAGCCGCGCTTGCGGTCCGGGGCGTATTCGGCGACGAAGATCGAGGCACCGGTGTACTCACCGCCCACCGAGAAGCCCTGGGCCATCTTGGCCAGCAGCAACAGGATCGGCGCCCAGATGCCGATCGAGTCATAGGAGGGGATCAGCCCGATGGCGAAGGTGCTCAGGGACATGATCACGATGGTCGCCGCCAGGACCTTTTGCCGGCCGTATTTGTCCCCCAGCCGGCCAAAGAACAGGCCGCCCAGCGGGCGAATCAGGAACGGCACCGAGAAGGTCGCCAGGGCCGCGATCATTTGTACGCTGGGAGACGCTTCGGGGAAGAACACCTTGCCCAGCACATAGGCGACAAAGCCATACACCCCGAAGTCGAACCACTCCATGGCATTGCCCAGCGCAGCGGCGGTGATCGCCTTGCGCATCTTGGCGTCGTCGACGATGGTGATGTCATCCAATCCAATCGGATTGACGGTTTTCTTGCGTGATTTCATGGGAATACTCAGCCGCAGGTCCATTTCGATGCCACTGTTTTGGTGGCATGCGCTTAATGGGTCAGATACATGCGGACACTGAATAATTCACCACTGGCTGGATTTTTTTGTTAACGGCCCGGCAAGGATTAACTGATCCGCTCGCCCCCCAGGGAATCACGCTGCATCGACTGCAGGTTTTTCTCGATGGTTTCGCAAAGGGCTTCCATCTGGATCTGGTGCTCGCTGTCGCGGAACGGGCTTTGCAAATCGGTGCCGATGCGTTCGATGGCCAGCAGCATGAAGCCCACCACCGTGGACGCCAGCGGGGTGAACCAGCCCAGGGATTCCACCAGGCCCACCGGCACGATCAGGCAGAACAGCGAGATGAACAGCCGTGGGAAATACACGTAAGGGTAGGGCAGCGGCGTATTGGCGATGCGCTCCATGCCGCCCTGGCTGTTGGACAAATCCACCAGGGTCGACTCCAGCCGCGCCAGGCGAATGCTGTCCAGGCGCCCGGCCTTGTATTCCTGGGCCAGCAGGGCTGCGGAGCCGTTGATGATGTCGTTGGAAAAGTTATTGGTACTGGTGCTGCGGGCGAACTCGTCGGCCGGCAGGAAGGCGCGGATTTCTTCCGGGCAAGGCTGGCCCCGCAAGTGCGCCGCCAGGCAGTTAACATACGCCACGTGACGGCGCAGCAAGGTCGCCTTTATCGGGTTGACCTCATTGTCCGGGTCATCCAGCAGCGTCAGCACTTGCCGGGCGAAGCTGCGGGAATTGTTGACCATCGCCCCCCACAACGTGCGTGCCTCCCACCAGCGGTTGTAGGCGCTGCTGTTGCGGAAACTGATCAGCACCACCAGCGCCGAGCCGAGCAGGGTGAGCGGCATCAGCGGCAGGTTGATCTTGCTGTTGAGGAACAGCATGAAGTCCACGGTGACGGCGATATCCCAGAGCAGCAGCCAGAACAGCGCCCAGCCTACATAGCCCATGGTCTTGATGATCAGGCGGTATTTTTTGATGATGGCAGCTTTCAAACGGAAACCTCGCGGCGAGCGGTAAGCATCAATGCCCTAGCTCGGACGGTGTTTACCGGGTAAAGGTTCGCCGGCGGGTCGGCTCTTCAGGCCTGGAATGTCAGGACAAAGCGGTTTTCGCCCTGGGGCTTGCCGTCCGGTGCGGGCTGGTCGGGCACGAAACCGCAGCGGGTCAGGACTTTTTGTGAGCCCACATTCTCCGGGTACACGTACGCCACCAATTGCTTGAGTGCCCAGCGCGCCTGTGCCTTGTGGATCAGATGGTTCAGCGCCAGGGTTGCCAGCCCTTGCCCGCACGAGCGCTCACCCACGCGGTAGCCGACTTCGGCAGAGCCCTTTGGCGAGTCGATGCTTTTCAGGTTGGCGCGACCGACGATTTCGCCGTTGGCGTCTTCGATCACGAACGGGTGCCATGTGCCGGTGGCCAGGCCTGATAGATAACCGTCAATATGCTCGGCGACGCCCTGCACCGAGTAAAACGATGGGTCGCGCGCCTCGATATGCGACTCGAACCAGTCACGGTTACGGGCTTCGAAGGCCAGCAATGCTTCAGTGTCCGTACTGCTCAGCTCGCGAACGCGAAATGACGTCATTGCTCGAATCTCCAAGGTTGTTCTGTCCATTTAGTCATGTTTTCGTCATAAAGGCGTGTGAAATTTGCCTGCCAAAAATATGAAATCATGGAGTTTTTCCGATGAGGGTAGTCACCTCCGGCTCGGCGTATCTGGACATCGATGCATACGCCTGCTGCATTGCGTATGCCGAGTTGTTGAATCGTCAGGGAATCGAGGCGCGTGCCGTCAGCAGTGCTCCACTGAATGCCAGCATCTCCAGGACCGTGCTCGGCTGGCGATCGTCACTGGATGACTACCGACCCGGGCCCGGCGATGAGTTTGTGATGGTGGATATCTCGGACTTCCACCACTTCGACCCGGTGGTCGTGCTCGATCAGGTGGTGGAGGTGATTGACCATCACCCGGGGTTTGAAACCTATTGGGCGCAGAGGCTGGGAAGTGCCGCAGACATCCGTTTGATCGGTGCAGCAGCGACGCAGGTTTTCCTGCGTTGGGAAGCGGCCGGTTTGTTGCCGCTGATCAGTGAGCACAGTGCCGCGCTGCTGGCCACGGCAATCCTGGACAATACCCTGAATTTTACCGGGCAGTTGACATCCGCGGAGGATGTTCGGGCTTATGAAACCCTCGCGCTGCTGGCGAAACTCGCGGCAGACTGGCCTGAGCGGTATTTCTCCGAGTGCCAGGCCACTATCGAGTCAGACCTTGCAGGCGCGTTGGCGGGTGACCTGAAGTGGCTGAAAGCCGACAGCAACCTGCCGCAGGTTTTTGCGCAGATGACGGTGTGGGATGCCGGTGCGCTGATCCGAAAGCATCGCTCGACCATCGCTGATTGGCTGGCGGCGCAGGGGGAGGACTGGCTGGTGAATCTCATCAGTATCCGCGAGTGCAGAAGTTATTTCCTGGCTGAGCCCAAGGTCAGCCAGGAAAAACTGAGCCAGTTGCTTTCCATCGACTGGCAGGCTGGGATGGCGGTGCTGGATCGTTCGCTGTTGCGCAAGGAACTGGTGAGGCTGGCGGCCACTGATTGACGGCGCTCACCAAAGTGACGTTCCTCTTTGATGAACCCGCAATACAATGGCCAGGGTATTACCGAAAAGGAACGGCAGTTGAACGAACACACATTGTCCATGCGCCTTGAGCGCGTGGCGACGCACGTCCCCGCCGGGGCGCGCCTGGCGGATATCGGCTCCGACCACGGCTACCTGCCGGTGGCATTGATGCGCCGCGGCGCCATCGTGGCGGCGGTGGCGGGCGAGGTGGCCCTGACGCCGTTTCGCGCAGCCGAGCGCACGGTGCGCGAGAACGAGCTGGAGCAACACATCACCGTACGCCTGGCCAGTGGCCTGGCGGCGATCGAGCCGGGAGACGGGATCACCGCGATCAGCATCTGCGGCATGGGCGGCGAGACCATCCGCGACATCCTCGACAGCGACAAGGCGCGCCTCAACGGCCGGGAGCGCCTGGTGCTGCAGCCCAACGGCGGCGAGCAACCGTTGCGCCAATGGTTGATGGAGAACGGCTACCGCATCGTGTGCGAAGAGCTGCTGCGGGAGAACCGATTCTTCTACGAAATCATCGTTGCCGAGCACGCCGGGCCTGTGACCTACACCGCCGAAGAACTGTACTTCGGCCCGCTGCAAATGCAGACCCGCAGCCCGGAATTCCTGCTCAAGTGGCAGCGCATCCTGCGCCACAAACAGCAGACCCTGAGCGACTTCGCCCAGGCGCGGCAAGCGGTGCCCGAGGACAAGGTGCAAGAGGTCGCCCAGCAGGCGCGGTGGATCGCAGAACTGCTGGCGTGAGGGTCAGCCTGCGAGGGTGTTCAGCTCTGCGAGTACCTCGTCCGAAAGATCCAGCTCGCCCACCGCGATGTTTTCCCGTAGATGGGTGACCGAGGACGTTCCCGGGATCAGCAGGATATTCGGGGAACGGCGCAGCAGCCATGCCAGGGCCAGTTGCATCGGGGTGACGCCGAGGCGCTGTGCGACGTTCGACAACACCGCTGACTGCACTGGCGAGAACCCGCCCAGCGGGAAGAATGGCACATAGGCAATGCCGTCCCGGGCCAATTCGTCGAGCATCGCGTTATCGTGTTGGTGGGCGATGTTGTACAGGTTCTGGACGCACACGAAGCGCACGATTTTTCGCGCCTCGGCGACCTGCGTCGGGGTAACGTTGCTGATGCCGATATGGCGTATCAGGCCCTGTTGTTGCAGCTCGGCAATGGCACTCAGGGGTTCTTCGATCGAGCCTTCGGCAGTGCCCATCACGCCGTGCATGGCCCGCACATTCACCACGTCCAGCACATCCAGGCCCAGGTTGCGCAGGTTGTCGTGCACGGCCTGGGTCAGCTCGGCCTTCGACGAAGCGTTGAACCAGGCGCCATCGTCGCCACGGCGGGCGCCTACCTTGGTGACGATCGTAAGATCGTCTTTATACGGGTGCAGTGCCTCACGAATAATCTGATTGGTGACATGCGGCCCGTAGAAGTCGCTGGTGTCGATATGGTTCACGCCGCAAGCGACGGCCTCGCGCAGTACGGCCAGCGCTGCATCACGGTCCTTGGGCGGGCCAAACACGCCTGGGCCGGCCAGTTGCATGGCGCCGTAGCCGATGCGGTTGACGGTGCGATCGCCGAGATTGAATGTGCTGGTGGTCATGGTCGGAGCTCTTGCTTGACGGGAGGAAGCCTATAATATGAAGGATCCTTCAGGTTTAGAATTCGCATTCCATGAGCCCTCTCAAAGCGTCGTTAAAGCCAAGAAAATCAGCGGTCCAGGCCCGGTCGGCGGCGACGGTGGAAGCGCTGCACACGGCAACCCTTCAGGTTTTGACCGCTCAGGGCCTGGTCCGCTGCACCACGACCCGCGTGGCCGAGCGGGCGGGCATGTCGGTGGGCAGTCTCTATCAGTACTATCCGAACCGCGATGCACTGCTTGCTGCGGTATTGGAGAAGCATCTGGTGCAGGTGGCCGAGACCGTCGAGCAGGCGTGCGATCAACACCAGGGCACCACGGTGGCGGAAATGGCATCGGGGTTTGTCACGGCTTTTCTCGCCGTGAAGCTGATGGACCCGACGGCGTCCAAAGCCCTGTATGCCATCGCAGGTGAGCGGGGCGGTGCGGAGCTTGTGGCGCGGATCAACAAGCGGGTGGTGGCCGCGATTGCAGCGATGTTGGCGACGGCGTCGGATGCCCGTTTTGAAGACCCATCCCTTACCGCCGCCATCTCGCTCAGCGCGGTGGTGGGACCGGTTCGGGCGTTGCTTGAAGGCAATGCATCTGCGGCCTTTGAAGCCGGCCTGGAACAGCAGGTGACCCGCATGCTGCGAGCTTATCTTCAAACCTATCAGTCACTTACGTAAACCGTGTTCAGGGTATTTTGCAGCGCTGCTTCGCACTAAAGTCACATCCATGGGTCCATAAGCCCCGCAATCGAACTTTGAAGATTTAACCCATGCACCTACGCAAAATTGCAGTTGGGCTGTCGGCCCTTGTTTTGCTCTCCACCGGGGCGCAAGCCCGTGGCCTGCTGGACCTCATCACACCACCTCAATCCCATACCTCCCGCTCGGGCTCCATCAGCCAGGGCGCGGCCCTGGATCTGTATTCAAGCCAACAGAAAAAGCCATCGTTCGACAGTTGCGCCGACCTGTTCCCGGCCGCACAACCGATCAACACGGCCACCGTGCCGGCCACCATGAAACCCCTGGCGCTGTGTTCCGATAATTTCGCGGTGCTGTACTCGCAAACCAGCAAGACCCCGCTGGTGGTGGTCGAACGCCTGAATGCCGGCCAGTTGAAGGATGCCAAAGGCGAAGAACGCACCAACCAGTTCTACCCCGACCCGCGTATTCCCAAAGGCGCGCGCGCCGAGTTGAGCGACTACCGTGGCCAACACCCGGCCGTGGACCGTGGCCATCAATCCCCGGCGGCGGATGCGCCGAGCACCAACGCCATGGCCCAGTCCTTTGCGCTGTCGAACATGGTCCCGCAAGACCCGACCAACAACCGCAAGATCTGGAGCAAGGTCGAGGCGGACGTGCGCAAGTTTGCCAAGCGCGCCGACGGCAATGTGTTCGTGTTCACCGGGCCGTTGTTTGACCCGGGCTACAGCACCATTGGCGACAACAAGGTCTGGGTGCCGACCCGCCTGTTCAAGCTGGTTTACGACGTGTCGTCCAAGCGCGCCTGGGCGTATGTACTGCCCAACGCTGAAACCCGTATCGAGAAGCCGATGGACTACGCGACGTTTGTGAAGACTACCGGGCTCAAGTTGCTCGGGAATTTGCCGGTGACGGGGTCAGTCGGGCGTACTTGACGGCCTGAAACCGGGTGCGTCACTTGCCCTTTTTCAACGTCTTCAAGCGCAACGTTGCGCGCTGCACAGCGGCCATCTTCTCTGGCCGCTTCATCTTTTTCCATTTGCGAATATCGTCCTTGGTGCGTCCACAACTCACGCACAGCTCACCACTGAGCTGGCAGGTTGAGACGCACGGGTTCTCGATATCTTTAGCCAAGGCTTTACCCCTTTACCGCATACAGTTTGAGCAGGCGCAGGCGCCAATTGCCGCCATGCTGCAGGTGGCATTCTTCCTCGGAGTCGAAGCGCACGTAGCGGTGCGAAGAAGGGCGATCCACCCCGGCATCCTCCAGCGCGGTGGCCGTCAGCTCGCGCATGCGCAGGTCCAGTCCGGTAGAAAGGGCCAGTTCCCGGTTCGCCCTGGTATAGAATACCCAGATGACCAGCAGGCTTTGGGCAAAGGCCTGGTAGTCGACTTCGTGGGTCAGCCAGTCGAAGCCGGTAATTTCGGCTTTCGCGATCTCACAGGCTTCGGTCAGGGTCGCGACCAGGCGACGTTCGATGCGTGCGCTGTCGCGTTTGCTTGAAGACATGGGGAGTCCTTGAGGAGCGAGGAGGGTGATGATACGCGAGAGATCCACTGTAGGAGCTGTCGAGCTTTAGCGAGGCTGCGATGGCGGACTGGCAGGCGACATCTTTATTGCCTGACAGGGCCCCTTCGCAGCCTCGCTGAAGCTCGACAGCTCCTACGCAGGATTTTGTCGGATCGAGATGATCGTTCCTACGCTCTGCGTGGGAATGCCGCCTCGGACGCTCTGCGTCCAGCTGACGATGCAAGGTTCAAGTCCTGCGCAATGGTGACGCGGAGCGTCACAGGATGTATTCCCACGCAGAGCGTGGGAACGATCAACTGTGCAAGCCTGCGAAGATCAACTGTGGGAGCTGTGTTGCCCATCAGATATTTTTAGGCCGATCCAGCTTGCGCGTCATGGTGTACACCGCCACGCCGGCAGCCAGGATGCCCGAGGCCGCGCCGACCGCCAACGCCCAGCGCGGGCCAAGATGGTCGGCCACCCAGCCCACAATCGGTGCGCCAATCGGTGTGCCGCCCAGGGCCACGCCCACCCGCAGGGCGATTACCCGGCCGCGCATGGAAGGTTCGGTGGTGAGTTGCATCAGGCTGTTGGTGGTGTTGCTGAAGGTCAGGGCGCCCACGCCGATGATCACCAGCGCCCCGGCGAACAACCAATAGTTCGGGGCAATCGCCGCCAGCGTGCAGCCCACCCCGAACACCAGCGCGCCGATCAACAACGCCTTGAAGTGTGGCCGCTCGCGACCGGCTGCGAGCAGCGCCCCGGCAACGGTGCCGATGGCCAGGGTCGACGTCAGCAGGCCATAGCCGCGGGCATCGGCGTGGAACACGGTGACGGCCATGGTCGAGATGAAGATCGGAAAATTCATGCCGAAGGTGCCGATCAAGAACAGCATGATCAGGATCGCCATCAGGTCCGGCCGCGCCCACACATAGCGCAGGCCTTCAGTCAGGCTGCCCTTGGTGCGCAGCGCCCGCAGGCTGGTGTGCAGGCCGGAAACCCGCAGCAGAAACAGCGAGGCCAGCACCGCGAAAAAACTCGCGCCATTGAGCAGGAACGCCCAGCCGGTGCCCACCGATGCGATGGTCACGCCGGCCACCGCCGGGCCAATCATGCGCGCCATGTTGAACGAGGTGGAATTGAGCGCGATGGCATTGGACAGGTCCGCTTCGCCCACCAGCTCCGCCACGAATATCTGCCGCACCGGTGCATCGAAGGCCGAGGCGCAGCCGGACAAAAACGCGAACACATACACGTGCCACAGCTGCACGATGCCGGTCAGGGTAAACACCCCCAGCATCAGCGCCAGCACGCCCATCACGCCCTGGGTGACCATCAGCAGCTTGCGCTTGTCGTAGTGATCGGCGGCGAAGCCGGTCCAGGGCAGCAACAGCAATTGCGGCCCGAACTGCAACGCCATGACGATGCCGACGGCCGACGCGTTATGCGGCGTGAGCTGGGTCAGCACCAGCCAGTCCTGGGCCGTGCGTTGCATCCAGGTGCCGATATTCGACACCAGGGCGCCGGCGGCCCAAATGCGGTAGTTGACGCTGCGCAGCGAGCGGAAAACGCCCATCGAACTCACACCGGCCCTGAGGAATGACCACCGTTGAAGCGCCCGAAATGCTGCGCCAGGAAAACACTCAGGGCCAAGGCCCCGAGCCCGAGGGCGAGCACATCAGCGGTGTTTTTGAGGTCGAAGTCCCCGACCCGGCAGACCAGCACGTAGCCGATCACCAGGTTGAGAAAACCCCAGAGCACATTCAGCGTCGAGGAAGACCGTCCCTGGCCGCGCGGCTTGGCAAACGGCGTCTGGAAGGACTGGCCCATCAAGCCACTGAGGCAATGGGGCAGCGCGTTGGCGAGCAATACGCCGCCGAAGAAATAAGACACCAGCTCATGCCATTGCATCGTCACGCACCCCTTGTTTCAAGCAAGCCGATGATGTCTTGCGCCGTGCCGGTTTCCCCCAGCTTCGGGAATATCTGGTTCAGGCTGTAGTGATGGGCCTCGGCGTTCGCGTCGGTCATGGCATCGACGGCCAGGGTCACGTTGAAGCCGGCCTCGTAGGCCTGGCGCGCGGTGGACTCCACGCCGGTTCCGGTAGCAACGCCGGTGATCACTACTTGAGTCACGCCGAGTGCTTTGAGTTGCGCCTCAAGATCAGTGCTGGCGAAGGCACCCCAGGTGCGTTTGGTCACCCCAATGTCGCCGGGTTGCTGATCGAGTTCGGGCAGCAGGTCGGCCCATCCCGGTGGAAATACATCGCTGCGCCGTGGCCGCTCGGTGCGCCCGGGGGCGAAGCCTGTGACGTTGACCAGCACCACCGGCATGCCGCGCTCGCGGAACGCGTCGAGCAGTGCACGGGAGCGTTCCACCACGCCGCCGATGGGGTGGATGAACGGGTATTCGGCGATGCCTTTCTGCAAGTCCACGATGATCAGCGCGGTGTTGGGATCCAGCAAGGTGACGGCCATGGGAGGTCCTCGAACGGATAGAAGTGGCTCAAAAGTCGGCGAGGCGCTCCAGCAGCTTTACCGCTGCCGCGAGTTCAGCTTGTTCTTCGGCAGACAGTTGCTCCTGCAGCGCCCGCAGCAGCCAATCGTCCTTGGCCGCCCGGCTGGCGATCAGGTGCTTACGAAAGCCGGGAGTCAGCTCGATCAGGGTTTGGCGCCCATCGCTGGGGTCGGGTTTGCCCCTGATCGCTTTCATCGTTTCCAGCCCGGCCACGGTGATGCGCATGGACTGCGGCCGCACGCTCTCCGCCCGGGCCAGGGCCGAGACGGTGCTGGGCCCGTCTCGGTCCAGGCGCAGCAGCACCGACTTCTGGGCGGAAGTGAAATCGTTCGGATGGGTTTGTTCCCGCAGCCGGCGTATCAGCTTGCCCAGGGAGATGCGCAGCTCGGCAGCCAGGGCGGCGGATTGGGTTTCGGAGGTGATGGAAGGTTTGTTCATGCCCGGACGTTAGCATGCGTGCAGAAAAACTGTACAGTTTAGCTGTATGAAATTTTTGTCATAAAAGCCCGCGTCGACGGTCCTTTTGCCGGGGCGTTACCTGGTGTCGCGGCTGGGCGTGCTGTCGTTCATGGACCGGGATGGTGCAAGACCGAATGCTATGTGGGTGACCGATTGTTGGGCGTGGATGATGAACGGGTTCTGCAACTGTTCACGGACTTGATGAGCCGCGCATTGACCTGATCGACATGCATGCGCGGCTTTTTCCCGGCCTATCAAGTGTGTTGATAGCGGTACTCCTGAGTCACCCCTTCATAGCCGTAGGCACTGGCCCGGCAGTCGATGATGTGCACATTGGAGTGCGGGTGCAGGTTGCCGATCAACTCCGCCAACAGCGTGTAGGCCTCACGATGAAAACGCGCCTTTTGCGCCTTGGTGTTGGTCTCATCGGTCACGGTGACTTCCAGGCGGAATGCGTTGCGCCCATGTTCGGCCAGCGAGCGGTTATGAATGAACCACTGGTCATGCGGTACAAAATCGAGAATCAGCAAGGTCTGCTCCGGGCGTTTCTCGAGCACTTCACAGGTCAGTGCAGTGAGCTGCGGGACGAGCTGGCGGACCAGTTCGGGATTGCGTTCTCCGGATATTTTCAGGGTGATGCCTGGCATGGCGAATTCCTCGTAAGGGTAGGGTGAGGTGCCAGATTAAGAAAATTATTCGGATCTGAAAAACGGGAAGATATAATGATATCTATCGGAAAAAACGCAGGTTAGACATGCGCCCCTTTGACCTTGAGCAACTGCGCTCCTTCGTCACCATCCTGGAATCCGGCAGCCTTTCGGCGGCCGCGCCCAAGCTGTGCCGTTCCCAGTCCGCGCTCAGTGAGCAACTTCGCAAGCTGGAAACCTTCACCGGCGTGACGCTGCTGGAGCGGGGCAAAAAAGGCGTGAGCCCCACACCTGCCGGAGAGCGCCTGCTGGCACATGCGCGTGAATTGCTCGCGCTGAGTGACTGCGTGCTTGAGGACATGCGCGGCGTGACCTTGAGCGGCGAACTGCGCCTGGCCATCACCGACTATTTTTTGCCGAGCGCCATCGCGGGCATGTTGAAGGGTTTGCGCACGCGATATCCGCAGCTTCGGTTGCATGTTTCGGTGCGCAAGAGCCTGCAAATCGAAAAGGGCGCCAACAGCGGCGAATTCGACATTGGCCTGTCGATGCGCATCCTCGATGGTCGCAGCCTTCCCGAAGGCATTCCCGTACGACGAGAGGCCCTGCGGTGGGTGGCACTCAGTGGGTTCGACGCACAGCACCAACTCGCGGCGCCGCTGCCGTTGGTGGTACTTCCCCAGGATTGCAGCTTGCAGCGGTTCACCATCGACCTGCTGGATGCGCGCGGGGTGCCGTATGTCATTGCGCATTCCGCGTCCGGGGTGGCGGGCCTGCAATCGGCACTGCTGGCGGGGCTGGGCGTGGCGTGCCTGAACAGCTCGGCCGTGCCTGCCGGGGCCGAGGCATGCCGGACGATTCAAACGCTTCCGGCGTTGCCCGATGTCGAGTTCAGCCTGTTACCGCCGCGTCCGGGCGAGGCTTCGCTGGTCAGTGCAGTGCGAGAAATGTTGATCACGCACTTTTCCTAGCGGCTCAAGATCGCCGGCTGGCCCCCGGCGGCTGCCCGGTGACGCGCTTGAATGCCCGGCTGAACGCGGCCTGGGAGTTATAGCCAAGGCGTTGCGCCACGGTTTCAATGGGCAGCCGCTCCAGCGTCAGCCACTGGCTGGCCAGGCGCATCCGCAGTTCGGTGGCGTAGCGCAACGGTGGCGTGCCGATCGTGGTTTGAAAGTGTTGGGCGAACACCGAGCGCGAGGTATGACACTGCGCCGCCAGCTCTTCCACCGTCCAGTCGCGCCCAGGCTGTTGATGCAACGCCAGCAGGGCCTTGGCCAGGCGCGGGTCGCGTAGCGCGGCCACCAGGCCGGACGCATTCCCGCAGGCACATTCGACCCAGCCCCGAACAACCATGGCCGCCACCACGTCCGCCAGGCGCGCCAGAATGCCGGCGAAGCCGATGCGGGCGCTGCTGACTTCACGCTCCATGGCCGCCAGGATCGGCATCAGCCCCGGATAACGTTGGCCCTTGGCGTCGATCAGCATCAGGTCCGGCATCAGGCGGCCAAGGCCGTGCAAACTCCCCAGTTCAAACTCCATGCAGCCGCTGAAGAGCAGGGTGCTTTGAGCCACGCCTGCATCGGCGCGGGCATCCACGGCACACACCGCATCGCCGAGGGCTGCGGCGTTGAAGCTGTCGATGTCCTGCACCGGCACCTCCGGGCTGGAGAGCAACTGATGGGCGCCCCCGTGGGAGATGAACACGGCGTTGCCCGGCGTCAGTTCGTACTGCGTGCCGTCCTCGGTACGCAGGGTGACGCCGCCGGCGGCGACAAGGTGGAAGTACGCATGCCCGGGTTTGGCCGCAAAGCCCAGGCCAAACGCCGGCCCGGCCTGGATACGGCGGTACTCGACGCCCCGCAGGCGCATGCCGCGCAACAGCTCGTTGATGAGGTCAGAGGACACGTCGAACGGTTCTGGAGGCATCATTTTCGGGGTTTCGGTAAAGGATTCAAGATTTTGCATCATAGATCATCCTGCCCTGCGTACCTAGACTGGCGGTCGCGATAACTTTTGGAGGGTGACCAGTGATGAGCAGTTGTGTGTGTGACGCCGTAACCGGTGCAGATGCAGCGCCCGCGACACCGGCCTGGATGGCGGTGTTTTCGTTGGCGATGGGCGTGTTCGGATTACTCACGGCGGAGTACCTGCCGGCCAGTTTGTTGACGCCGATGGCGGCCGAACTCGGCGTCTCGGAAGCCTTGGCAGGGCAGGCGGTGACCGTCACGGCGGTGGTGGCGTTGTTCGCCGGGTTGCTGGTACCGGGCCTGACCCGCGGGATCGACCGGCGCGTGGTGCTGTTGTGCTTCAGCGCACTGATGATCTGCTCCAACCTGCTGGTGGCGGTCTCGTCGAGCCTCACGGTGTTGCTGCTGATGCGCGTCCTGCTGGGCATCGCCCTGGGTGGCTTCTGGAGCATGGCGGCGGCGGTGGCGATGCGGCTTGTACCGGCGGCCCTGCTGCCGCGTGCCTTGTCGATCATCTTCAGCGGCATCGCGGTGGGCACTGTCGTGGCGGTGCCGCTGGGCAGCTTTTTGGGTGGGCTGTACGGCTGGCGCAGCGCGTTTCTCGCCGCCGCCGCAGTGGGCGGCGTGACCCTGGTGTTCCAGCTGTTCACCCTGCCGCCGCTCGCACCCTGCAGGACCGCCCGCTTGAGGACGGTGCTGGAAGTGCTGCTGCGCCCGGGCATTGCCGTGGGCATGTTGGGGTGCGTGCTGGTGCACACCGGGCACTTTGCGCTGTTCACCTATATCCGGCCATTCCTGGAAAGCACCACTGGCGTGGGTGCCGAGGGGCTGGCGTTGATGTTGCTGGGGTTTGGCGTTGCGAACTTTGCCGGCACGCTGCTGGCTGGTTGGCTGCTGGTGCGTCTGCCGCGTGGAACATTGGTGCTGATGCCCGCGCTGGTGGGCGTTGCGGCGCTCGCTCTGGCGCTGTTGCCGGCAACCGTGACCGGGCAGGTGTGGTTGTTGATGCTCTGGGGCCTGGCGTTTGGCGGGGTGCCGGTGGCCTGGTCGAACTGGGTGGCGCGGGCAGTGCCTGACCAGGCCGAAAGCGCCGGGGGCATGGTGGTGGCTTCAGTGCAGTCGGCGATTGCAGCCGGGGCGGCGGCAGGCGGCGCGATGTTCAGTTTCAATGGTATCGGCGGGGTCTTTGTCGCGGCAGGTATCTTGATGCTGTTGGCGGCACTGTTGATTGCGCTGAAGGTGAAGGTTGAAGCGCCTCCACAAGGTGCAGAGGCGGGGCCGGCGTTTCATCTCTGAAACCGTGTTAGAGGCAGGGGGCGAAAATAAACGCATGCGCTTCGCCCCCTTTCAGTTCGCTTGATCAATCCTGCTGGTTTTGGGCTCAGGTCCGACTCCGAGCAATCGTAGGTGAACGACCGCCTGCTGATCATTGACCTGCAGCGATCCTCGTATCTCTCTTTACTTCAGTAGCTGCGCAAAATAACCTCTGCCTCGCAGGCACCGTCCTGCTCCTTCAGGTTTGGCAAGGCGCTTCACACTCACCAGCACCGCCTGGCAGGTGTCATGGTGCTTGCACGTTGGGGTTCTGCGATGAGCGCAGTCGTTGATCATGGCGTCCGTTTCGGACGAATTGCAGTAACGCTTCCCGTAAAGGACATGGGCAGGGCCCATGATTTTTACACCAGGGTCCTGGGGTTTACGAAAGCCTTCGAAAATGGAAACCCGATCGGCTTCATGATTCTGCAGCGCGACCAGGGCGAGCTGCATTTGACCTTGCAACCCAACCATCCAGCTGCCGCGTTCACGATTGCCCACCTGATGGTGGACGATGTCGACAGGCTGCACGCCGCTTGCGTGCAGCATGGGGCGAGGATCATCAAGCGCCTCAAGGATCAGGATTACGGGTTGCGGGCGTTTGTGTTCGAAGACCCGGACGGGAATCGTATTGATGTAGGTCAGCCGCTCTAACCGAGCAATCAGGGAAGATAATGTTGACGACTACCGATGTTGTTCACACGCTGCGTGCACCGTCAGAGCTTGATTACTACGACACCCGTTCAGCCCCGCTGCCTACTGAAATCACCGCGCTGGATGCCTGGAACATCATGACCGGCGAACCGGGGCCGTTGATGCAGGTGGCTTTCCGAATCAGGGATGCCATTTCCTCGTTGTTTGGTGTGAAGCGCATCGGTGGGTTCTCCGGCACCTTGCGAGAGGCTGTGCAGGTCGGCGACCGGCTGGACTTCTTCCTGGTGGAACGCAGCGCGCCCGACATGCTGGTGCTGACCGAGCGTGACCGGCACCTGGATGTGATGATCTGCCTTTCAATCGCTGACCGTGTACTCACGATCACCTCGTCGGTTGTCACCCATAACACCTATGGGCGCCTCTACATGCTGCCAGTGGGGCCAGCGCACAAACTCATTGTGAATGCTCACCTACGACGACTTGAACGAACGCTTCAAGAGACAGCCGCAACGCCCGGCGGGTAGGCACGTTCACCGCCCGCCGGGAGGTGGATCAATTGCCTTTTTCAGCCGCCAAGAAGTACGCAACCAACGCATTGGCGTGACCATGGCCCATGCCGTGTTCAGTCTTGAGCAAGGCCACAAGCTCCATATGCTTCCTGGAACTGGCGGCCTTGAGCAGATCCAGCCAGTGGCTAATGGGTTGCCCATAGTTTTTTTCGATGGAGGGGAAGTACGACGCTGGCCCTTTTGTTTTTGTGTCGTCGGTCATGATGCAAACTCCCTTTTTGCTGAGGTGATAATGCCCGAATAACGTTACCGCTCTGGACTCACCGGGTCCACCGTACGGCCCGTCCCTACACGCCCCCGTTGGCCTCGCCAATCAGAATATCCTCGAAGAACGCCCCGACCGGTTGTGTGGGATGGCAGATCTGTATCTCCAGCACCCAGACCATCTCGCTCGGTACGATCTCGACTTCAGCCAGCTTGTCCTGCCCGAACAGGGCATGGGGGAAGTCGGCGATGCGGTGTCCGGCCAGGTTGCGCTCAAGGCGCCAGCCCTTGGAGAGGGCGCTACCCTCAGCGAAGTCGTACAGCTCGCGCCCGGTCAGCCCGCGGTGCCAGGCATCGCGGGTCTCGTCGAACACTTCATGCAGGGCCTTCGTGCAAGCGTCATGCAATGGGTGCTCGCCGAATACGAAGGTGTCGCCATAGTCGCCTTCATAGCCATCCCACACCGGGCCAAGGTCGACCACGGCGATATCGGTGGGCCGCAGCTTGCGCAGCAGGTCGATGCCTTGGCGGGGTGTGCGGACGGTGTCTTCGCCAAAGCGAATATAGGTGGGATGCCAGGTGTGAGACGCGCCCATGGCCTGCAATGTCTCACTGGCCATTGCGAGGGCTTGCGCCGTGGTCATGCCGACTTTCAATTGATCGGCGATGGCGGCCAGGGCCCTGACCGTTTGCTCGCGGGCGGCGAGCATGCCGTCCAGCGAGTAGCGCGGGCCGACTTTTTCCAGCACCGGGTGTCGCGTGTTGAGCGACTCCGCTGGCGTCAATGCACCGCTGGGGACGAAGGCTTCGGCGACAAAACGATGCGCCTGCGCACCTGCCGCCAGGCAGGCTTCGCGGGCCTGGTTGATCATCGTGCTATTGCCGCAGGCGTAGATTTGGCTATCGGCCCAGTCATGGGGCTGTGTCAACGCGACCTGCTGTACGCGGGCGTCTGCCGACAAAACCCGATGCCAGAGAAAGCGTGGATGGGCCTGGCTGGCCCGTTCGAGAAACTCGACGTCGTAGAAGTCCGCCGGTGCCGAGTTACCCCAATACAGGGTGACCTCGGCCTGGCGGGCCAGGGCCGTCAGCAACAAGGGCTTGATACCGGCATAACCGGTCCCGGTAGCGAACAGCACAACAGGGCGTTCATCGTCGTGTTGCCAGGTGCAGGCGCCCACAGGGCCTTCGAGGTTCACGGCATCGCCCACTTGCAGGCTCGGCAGGATGCGTTCGGAAAACAGGCCACCGCTGACCTGGCGAATATGAAACACCAACCGGCCTTGGTCCTGCGCGGGCAGATTGGCCACGGAGAAACAGCGGCTGTCGCCATCGTCGAGGCGAAACCTGAGGTACTGGCCGGCCCGGACTTCGAGTGGCTGGGCAGTCAGCAACACCAGCTCGACGATGTCGGCGCTCAACGCGCGTTTGCTGATCACCTGTGCGCTGGCTTCCAGCGCGGGCGTGTCCAGTGACCAGCCGGGGATTTCCAGGCGCATGTCGCTGCAGGCATGGCTCTGGCACAGCAACATCTCGTCAGCCGCGAGCGGATAAGAAGGGGCAGGGGTGTCGGGTGCGCGCAGCTTTTCCCGGTGCTGGCCCGACACCACCTTGACCTTGCACGATCCGCAGGCGCCGCGCCGGCAGGAAAAGGGTACGGCGAGACCGCTGGCCAGCATGGCGTCGAGCAGCAATTGATCGGCAGCTTCGAAGGATTTGCCCGAGGGCAACAATTCAACGACATGGCGGTTTTGCATAAACACCTCGGGGCAATTGAGGCTCGATTGTTGCGGTAGACTAGGACCAGGAGAACCTCCAGTTTTGGATAATTCATATGGTCCAGCTTCGCAAATGGCGCCCCTTGCTCAAACTCGATGGGGAGCAGCCGCAGGCATCCTACAGAAAGATCGTCGAGGGCCTGGTGAGCGCGATTGTCGAGGGCCGCCTGCGCCCCGGAGCGCTGTTGCCCGGCACGCGGGAGATGGCGCAACTGCTGGACGTCAACCGCAAGACGGTGATCCTTGCCTACGAGGAGGCGGTGACCAAGGGCTGGCTGGTCAGCCTTCAACGTCGCGGCACCTTCGTCAGTTCGCAGCTGGCGACAGGCGCGGTGCCGGCCACCCGCGCCCCGAAGTCGTTCGCCCCGGCATTGCGGGAGGTGCCTGCGGCGGCCTATTTCACCCCGGGCGAACAGGTGACAGCCCTGCAACACCGGCCCGGCGCGCTGTTTTTCGACAATGGTGCCTGTGACCATCGCTTGCTGCCGCAAGCCGTGCTGCACCGCTATTACCGCAATGCCTTGCGCAACAGCTTTACCACCAACACCGTGCGCCATGGCAGCGAAGGCAGCGGCCAGTACCTGCGCAATGCCCTGGCCGAAATGTTGCGCCACAATCGCGGCTTGACGGTCGGCGCGCCGCAGATTTGCCTGACCCAAGGCGTGCAGATGTCGCTGTACCTGACCGCCAGCGCGCTGCTCAAACCCGGTGATGTGGTGGTGGTCGAACGCCTGAGTTACCCACCGGCCTGGGAGATTTTCCGCCAGTTGGGTGCGCAACTGGTCACCGTGGACCTCGACGACGAAGGTTGCCGGGTCGACCAACTCGCCGAGCTGTGCCGCCTGCATGACGTACGGATGATGTACGTCACCCCCCATCACCAGTTTCCTACCACCGTCAGCCTGCGTGCCGGACGTCGCCAGCAGCTCCTGGAACTGGCCCGGCTGCATGACTTCTGCATCATCGAGGAAGACTACGACCACGAGTATCACTTTGCCGGACGGCCCTATTTGCCTCTGGCCAGTGACAGCGCGCAGCGTCATGTGATCTACATCGGCTCGCTGTCCAAGTCCCTGGGCAGCACCTTCCGTTGCAGCTACATCGTTGCACCGTCGAACCTCATCGAAGTGCTCGAACGTACGGCGGCGGTGAGCCTGGGCCAGGGCGATGCCGTGATGCAGCGGATGCTCGCGGACCTGATCAACGATGGCGAATTGAAGAAGCACCTGCGGCGGGTTTCCAGGGAATACCGTCGGCGTCGGGAGACCCTGCTCAGTTGTTTGCTGGAAGCTTTTGGCGAGCAGATCTCTGTGCAGGAACCCGAAGGCGGGCTGGCGTTATGGGTAAGGTTCGCCGACTCAATCGACGTCGACCGACTGGCTGAAAAAGCGCTGGAGCTGGACCTGGTGGTGCGCAGCGGTCGCCTGTTTTCACCGTTTGATCATCCTGAAAATGCCTTGCGCCTGGGCTTCGCCTCGCTCAATTCGGAGGAAATCCGCGTCGCCACGCAGCGCTTGGCTCAGGCGGCGCGGGCGATTGGGGAAGTGGCTAAATAGTTACGCCGGCTGACGCCCACACTGTTCAGTCCGGAAGTGGAGATCTAACAAGCAAAGAAAAACCAATGTGGGAGCGGGCTTGCTCGCGAATGCGGTGGGCCAGTCAGCACATTTTTCACTGACAGACCGCATTCGCGAGCAAGCCCGTTCCCACAGTTGATCTTTGTTGGATTGGGCATTGCGTTCACACCAGCCGAACCTAGCGCGACAACACCGGCGCTGCGCCTTTTTCCTCCGCGCCCACCTCATGCAGCGAGATCCGCGACGTCTCCGGCAACGCCAACCCGCCCGCCAACGCCAGCACCGCCACCGCAATCAGATAAAACGCCGGCGACAGGTTGCTGCCGGTGGTACTGATCAACCACGTCGCCACCAACGGCGCCGTACCGCCAAAGATCGTGTACGCCATGTTGTAGGTAATCGCCGAAGCCGTATACCGCGTGCGTGTCGGAAAGGTCTCCGACAACAACGCCGCCGTCACCACCCCACACAACACCGCGCCTACCGCCAGCAACATCACCCCTACCACCGATGCCGCGAACGACCCGGAACTGGCCATCAGGAACGACGGGTACACCACCACAATCAACAACACACACGCCGTCATCACCGTGACCCGACGCCCCACCCGATCCGAATACAACCCCGCCAGCGGGCAGATCGCCGCCGCGAAAATCAGCGCAATCAGCGACACCAGCAACGCCACCGCCCGACTCAAGCCACCCGCCACCTGCAGATACGTCGCGAAGTAGGTGGTGAACATATAGAACGACAACGCCGTGAGCGACACAAAAGCGCCCAGGCAACAGATCGCCGCACCATGGTTGCGCAACGTTTCCTTGAGGGGAGAGTGCGCTACCGCGTGCTCCTGCTTCACCGCCTGGAAGGCCGGCGTCTCATCCAGCTTCCAGCGCAGGTAAAGCCCCACCAGCCCCAGCGGTGCCGCGATCAGGAACGGCAAGCGCCAGCCCCAGCTGCCCATCGCCTCGGCGGACAGCGAAGCCTCCAGGGCGTACGCCACCACGGCCGCCGCAGCGAACGCAGAAAACGTCGACACCGGCACAAAACTGCCATACCAGGCGCGCTTGTCACTGGGCGCGTGCTCCATCAAATAGGCACAGGCCCCGGCGTATTCGCCCCCGGCGGAAAAACCCTGGGCGCAGCGAATCAACGACAACAGAATCGGTGCCGCTACACCGATGGCGGCATAGGTGGGCAGCAGGCCGATCAGCGTGGTGGCGCCCGCCATCAGCAAAATCGTCATGGCCAGCGTGCGTTTGCGCCCGATCCGGTCGCCGAGCATGCCAAAGAAAATCCCGCCCAGGGGCCGGAAGGCGAAGGCCACCGCGAACACCGCAAAGGTCTTCAGCAACGCCGCGCTGGCGTCACCGCTGGGGAAGAATTGCTGGGCGATGGTGGTGGCGAGAAAACCGTAGACGGCGAAGTCGAACCACTCCACGAAGTTACCGATGCCGGCGGCGATGATCACTCTGCGCAGGGTTTGGGGGCTGACCTGGTCGGTGGATGGGCTCGTCATGGGGGAAGGCCTCGGCGGTGGTAAGGGGATACTTGATTATCGGGGGCGGGGATTGGGC